>NZ_CAUQPH010000020.1:0-47049 GCF_963519925.1 uncultured Stenotrophomonas sp.
CCGGCCGGGGGGGGGGACGGTGCGGTTCGGGGGGGGGGTGAGCGCGGGTTTGTGGGCGGGGTGGGCACGGGGTATTTTGATGGCGTTCGGGCCTGGGGGGCCGGCGCCGCCCAGCAGCCGGTCGGCCGCCGCCGCGAACGCCTCGGTGCTTGGCCGCTGGCCGACCAGAAGGGCTTCTGCCGCCGGGTCGCGCCACGGCTTGTGCGCAACGCTGCCCAGCGCCAGGCGCGCGCCGCGGATGCTGCCGTCGTCGGCAATATCCAGTGCCGCCGCCACGGACACCAGAGCGAAGGCGTAGGACAACCGTTCGCGCAACTTCAGGTAGGCGCTGTGCGCGGCGTATTCCGGCGCCGGTGGCAGTTCGATGCGCAGGATCAGTTCGTCCGGCTGCAGCGTGCTGTCGATATGCGGGGCATCCCCCGGCAGGCGGTGGAACCCGGCGAACGGGATGGTCCGTTCGCCCCGCACGCTGGCCACATGCACCGTGGCCTCGAGCGCCGCAAGCGCCACGCACATGTCCGACGGGTGGGTGGCAATGCAGTGTTCGCTGGCCCCGAGGATCGCGTGATGGCGGGTCAGCCCGCCCAGTGCCGAGCAGCCGGTGCCGGGTTCGCGCTTGTTGCACGGCGTGGCCCGGTCATAGAAATACGTGCAGCGTGTACGCTGCAGCAGGTTGCCGCCATTGCTCGCCATGTTGCGCAGCTGCGGCGAGGCAGCCGCGAGCATCGCAGCCGACAACAGGGGATAGTTGCGTTCCACCAGCGGATGCCAGGCGGTATCGGCGTTCCGCGCGGTGGCGCCCAGGCGCAGCCCGCCGTCTTCGCGCTGCTCGATGGTATCCAGCGGCAGCCGGTTCACGTCCACCAGGGCAGCTGGAGTCATCAACTGCAGCTTCATCAGGTCGAGCAGGTTGGTGCCGCCGGCGATGAAGCGGGTAGTGTTGGCGCCTTCGGAATCGGCGAGGGCCTGCAGCGCCTGCTGGACCGATTCTGCGCGTTGGTAGGTCGGGGGAATCATGCCGGCACCGTCCCGGGCACCCAGTCTTTCGGGGTTGGCCTGGCGCCCTCGTCGTCGCCGTCCAGCACCGACATCACCGCATCGGTGATCTGCGGATAGGCGCCGCAGCGGCAGATGTTGCCACTCATCAGCTCGCGCACCTGGTCGCGGCTGCAGGCCTTGCCTTCGTTGACCAGGCCCTGTGCCGAGCAGATCTGCCCGGGGGTGCAATACCCGCACTGCAGGGCATCGCAGGCCACGAACGCCGCCTGCAGCGGGTGCAGCACGTCGCCCTCGGCAAAGCCTTCGATGGTCTGCACCTCGGCCCCGTCCTGCATCACCGCCAGGGTGAGGCAGCTGTTGATGCGCCGCCCATCCACCAGCACCGTGCAGGCGCCGCACTGCCCGTGGTCGCAGCCCTTCTTGGTGCCGGTCAGCTGAAGCCGTTCACGTAGGAGGTCGAGCAGGCTGACCGTGGATTCGAGCTGCAGGGTGTGCAGCGCACCGTTGACGGTGAGCGTCACGGGGTAAAGCTCGCGCGGACGCGGGTCGGGGCGGTCGTACTCGCTCATGGCAGTTCCGGCTGGGGCGATCTACCCCACGGTGTGCCATGTCTTGTCTAGTCAGAGTGCATGGTGGATGCACGTAGCGCGAAGACGGGCGTTGATGGACCGCGTTCATCCTCCCCCGCGCACCACCCGCTTCCGATACTCGCGCACGTTGTCGCCGCGTATCCGCGTCTCCTGGGTGCCATTGTTGGTGCCCACCTGCTGGTCCGAGCCGGTCACCGGCTTGGCCTCCACCGTGGTCTCGCGCTCGAACGCGTGCGATTTGTCGGTGTTGCGGTAGTACCGGTACAGGCCCCAGTACAGGGCTGTTGCGCTGGCAGGGCCAGCCAACAGCAACCAGAGTCCACTATCGTCGCTCATGAGGCAGCTACCAGGAACCAGAGGGTGATGGCTTCAACGACCGTGCCGGTGGTGAGCGCGGCCAGCAGCAGCTTCCACTGCTGCACCGGCACGCTGCCCATGGTTTCACCGGTGCGCCCGTTGACCGCGATGTAGTGCAGCATGCCGCCGTTCCTGCCGGGCTGGTGGTACGAATACAGCCACACCGGCAGGTACATCGACACCCAGCGTGAACCGTGCACGTCCACCTGCTCGGTTTCCCAGCGCACGCCGCGGTCGTAGCGGCGCACCGAGCCCTCGACCTCGGAACGGGCGATGGACAGCAGCTGGTCTTCCAGCCGCGGTTTCATCTTCTCCACGTCCAGGTTGCGCTTTTCCGAGGTAAAGCCCAGCAGATACGATGCATTCCACTTCAACGCGTTCTTGGTGTCGAACGGCAGGATCGCGTTGATGATGTTGTTGGTGTTGACCTTGGTATCCAGGTTGCCGCGCTCGGCCGAGGATTCCAGCGGCAGGTCGTCCACGGTGAAATCCACCTGGCGGTCCACCTGGTAGACGTCCGCGTCGTAATACGTTTTTTTCTTGTCGCCTTCGCCGCGGGTGTACTGCCGGGTCTTGATCTCACCCTTGCCAGTCACGCGGGCGCTGACATTGCTGTCCACGATCATGTACGGCATGTACACGCCGACCACGTTCTCCGGAGTGAACTGCTCCTTGAACGCTTTCAGTGCGAACAGCCGGCGCTTGTCCACGAACTGGCGGATGCGCGCGACCGCGTCGTCTTTCGTGATCCGGAACGGCAGCACCGCATCGGGCACCGCGCCGTTGGCGACCTGTTCGTTGACCCCGAACACATGGCGGCACCAATGGCAGCGTGCGGTCATGGTGGTTTCGGTGTTGATGGTCACTTCGGCGCCGCAGCCGGTGCACTTGAAGCTCATCAGGCTGGCGGTCCCGGCCTGGATGTCGCGGGCACCGGAGGCGATGACCGTGCCCCGCAGCTGGTCGAGCCCTTCGCCCAGCCCGAATTCCTGCTCCACCAGCGCGCCGTGCCATTCGTGGCGACAGAACTGGCACACCAGCACGTCGGTGCCCAGCTTGAGGCGCACGTCGGTCGAGCCACACTTCGGGCAACGGTTGAGACCGTCCTTCAGCTCCTCGGCCCGGGTATCGAGCGCGACCGGATCGGGCGCCTCGATTTCGGCGCGGATCGGGTCGGGCAGGGTGGCCGGGTCCAGCGGGAAGCTGCCGGACAGCGGCGGCACGTCGCGTGGCGAACCGGGTCCGGTGACGGACTCGGGCAACGGCGGCGGGCCCCCGGGCAGCGGGGGCGGTGTTCTTGGATCGGACATGGTTATCGTGCGCCCGCCTTACAGACCCAGTGCCTTGGCCTTGAGCGCGTCGTAGTCGTCCTGGGTGATCAGGCCGAGGTCCAGCATCTCCTTGGCCTTCTTCAGCTTGGCCACCGGGTCATCGGCCGCCGGCGCTGCCGGGGCGACCGGCTGCTGCATCGCGCCGGCCCCGAACATGCCGGTCGCCATGCCGACGCCGACCAGCCCGGCCGCGCCGCCGTTCTCACCGGCCGACTGGATGCCTTGGGCCACGCTGGCCTGCAGGTTGGAGTTGCCACGGCCGCCGGTCAAGGCATCGGCGCGCTGCACGGTCTTGAGCAGCTCGCGGGTATTGGCGTCGTACTCGATCGAGACGATGGCGGTCTTGACGATGGCCAGGCCACGGTCGGACTTCCACTGGTAACCCTGCTCAACGGCAGCGGACAGGCTCTGCGCGAAGCCGAGCGAATCCTGCTGCAGCTTGGTGATGCGGTTGCCCTTGCCCGGATCGTTGGTATACAGGCTGAAGGCGGGCGCCAGCGAACCCACTACCTCATTGAAGAGCTGGCTGGCGGCCGCGTTGTCCAGGTCGGTGAAGTCGAACACCTTGCCCGGCTGCAGGTAGCTGGCCGGCACGAAGTTCTTCACGAACAGGATGGGGTCGACGATCTTCAGCGTGTACGAGCCGCGCGTGATCGCGCCGACCTGGGTGTTGAGGAAGCCGTCGTCCCAGTAAATCTCGGACTGGGTGCCGAAGCGGTTGTCCGGCAGCTCCTTGAGCGAGACGAAGAACGCGGCCTGCTGGCCGCCGGGCTGGCCGCCGAACTTGAAGCGCTCCCAGCTCTGCTTGATCAACGGGGTGACGATGCCGTCGCCGGCAAAGATCGACTGCGAGTTGAGGTCATCCGAACGCCACTCGTAGCCACCCGGTTCGGCGACGAAGCCGGTGATGGCCCCGTCCTGGAACAGCAGCAGGCCATAGCCCTCGGGCACCACGATCTTCGAGCCATTGGTGATGATGTTGGACGAGCCGCTGGTGTTGGACCCGCGCCCGGCGTTGGTGCCCTGGGGCACCGCCGCGAACAGCGCCGCCGTGGCCGGCAGGCCTGCCGGAACGGTGTAGAAGTCCTTCCACTGGTCGGCCAGCACGCCGCCGACTGCACCCTTCACTGCCTGAATGAGACCCATGGCCCGCTCCCTGAGATCCAAGGACGGGCGGGGTGCCCGTCACGATGAAGGGACTATAGCAGCGAGGCGAAGAGCGGGAGTGGGCGTTTCCGGCAGCCGGAGGCGCGAAAGGGCTAAACCATCTGTCCGAATCGGGGATGTTTCACCATAAGAGGCGGCGTACACCTGGATCGCGGTCGCCTGCTCTGCACTCTCCGCACCTCTCAAGGACCCGCCTCATGCCCGACCCGAACATCATCACTGGCAACGACACCTCGGAATCGTTGTCCGGAACCAATGGCGTGGACATCATTTATGGAGGTAAGGGCTGGGACCACCTCTGGGGCCTCGCCGGTGATGACATTCTTTACGGTGAGGAGGGCAATGACCAACTCTACGGCGAAGCTGGCAACGACGTACTGATCGGTGGGCGCGGTGATGATGTCCTGTTCGGCGGGGAGGGCGCGAACGTCTATCGTTTCAGCGCTGGTGACGGGCATGATTCCATTGATAACATGCAAAACAGCGTCTCTGACGACTTCATTGAATTCGATGGCTCCATCAACGTCGCGGATGTGCGGGTGGAAGACGACCTGGGAAGCCCATGGGGACTGAAGTTCACATTTATAGGAAGGCCCGATGACTCGGTGAGAGTGTCGAACTATTTCTACTGGGGCTACCCGGGGCAGATCGGCGGTATCCGCTTTGCGGACGGGACCGTCTGGGATTCCATGGAGGTCATAAGACAGCTCAACCGGCCAACCGATGAGAACCAGTCTCTGGTCGGCACCGACGCCGTAGACGTCATCGAGGGTGGCGGCGGCAATGACTCGCTCTATGGCCGCGGCGGGGACGACGTCCTGTCCGGCGGGACCGGTGACGATTATCTGACGGGGGAGCAGGGGAACGACAGCCTGGATGGCGGCGAAGGAAACGACCGGCTGTATGGCAATGACGGGGACGATCTCCTGATGGGGGGAGACGGCGACGACGAGCTCTATGGCGATTCTGGCGATGACGTGCTGGTGGGCGGTGCGGGTAATGACTACCTGAGCGGGGGAGAAGGCAACGACACCTATCGGTTCGGCCCGGGCTTCGGCATCGACACCATCGACAACTACCACTGGTATTCGGACAGCCGCGGTACGGTGGAGTTCACGGGCGACCTGGTGTCCACGCTCTTTACCGCCTCAATGGTTGACGGGCACCTGGTGCTGACCGATGGGACCAACCAGCTCACCATCAGGTATTACGAGAACTACCCGGATGCGGCTATCGATGAGGTCCGCTTTGCCGACGGGGTCACCTGGGGTCCCGCACAGTTGAGGCAGATGACCTTGTTGCCCACCGATTCCGATCAGGTGATGCGAGGCTCGAGCGGCGATGACGTGATCGACGGCGGCGGCGGGAACGACACGCTTTACGGAGAGGCTGGCAACGATATTCTCATCGGCGGTACCGGCAACGATCTGCTTGAAGGGGGCGATGGAAACGACGTGTATCGCTTCGGGCTGGGTTTTGGTTCGGATGTAATACAGAACACGCGCTACAAGTACGGAGCGGCTACCAGTGACTTCATTGAGTTCGAAGCGGGCATCTCCGCTTCCAGCCTGCGGGTGAGCCGGGTCGGCGATACGATGGAATTGCGCCTGGATGGCTACCTTGACGACGTCATCCGGGTGCTCGACTTCTACCAGCCGCTGGGTGACTACAGTTACCACATTGATGGAATACGATTCGCCGACGGCACGGTGATCGATCACGCCGAACTGAATCGTATCGGCAATCCGCCCACCGATGAGGGCCGGGAGATCCACGGCACGACATTGAATGACACGCTCGATGGCGGCGGCGGTGACGATTACATGTACGCCGGGGCAGGCGATGACGTGTTGTTCGGCGGAACGGGCAATGACCGGCTTTACGGCGATGTAGGTAACGACTCACTCTTCGGCGGCGATGACGCGGATTATCTGGCAGGAGAGGAAGGCGACGACTTTCTGGACGGCGGCCAGGGTGACGACGAACTGGACGGCGGCAGCGGCGACGACACTTACTACTATCAGCGCGGCAACGGACTGGATACTGTTTACGCCTACACTGTGTCCGGTAACGATGAGGTCCTGTTCGGTCCCGGCCTGAGCGCGGCGGACGTTGTTGTGATCAACGACGGCATTGACCTGAGCTTCCGGACGCTCGGCGACGGCGGCGGCATCGCGTTCCTCGATTTCCGATGGTGGCAGCCCAGCCTGTCACTGCGCTTTGCCGACGGTACGGAACTGGATTCCGCCCAGCTGCAGGCGGCAACGCTGTGGACGCAGACAGCGGATGTCACCGGCACTACCCTCACTGGTGATGAGTTCGGCGATTACCTGATCGGCCAGGGCGGCAAGGACACCCTGCGCGGGCTGGAGGGCGACGACCTGCTCGAGGGCGGCGCGGGCGATGACATCCTCATCGGCGGCCTGGGCAACGACACGTACTACTTCGCGAGCGGCTGGGGCAAGGACACGATCCGCACCCTGAATCCTGCAGAAGATGGGATCGGGCTGGACCGGATCTATTTCGTCAATAGCATCTCGGCTGTGGATCTGACCGTAGCGAGCACGGCGTCCGACCTGATCCTGACCCATGCCACCACGGGCGACCGCATCACCGTAGGCGGCTTCTTCTCGCACATCGGGCAGGACGGCGACCGGGCCGTCGACGAGGTTCGATTCGTCGACGGAACCGTCTGGAGCGTCGACGACCTGATCCTCGGCCAGCAGCAGGGAACGGGCGCAGCCCAGTACATTCACGGTCGCAGCGTGGACGACACGATCGACGCCGGCGGCGGCAATGATACGGTGTTCGGCTACGCGGGCGATGACATCCTTGACGGCGGCGCCGGCAATGACCGCCTGGACGGCGGCAGCGGCAGCGATACCTACCGGTTCCAGCTGGGCTGGGGCAGGGATGTGGTGGCCGGCAGCGGCGCGGAGGCGAGCGGGGACGACGTCGACGTGCTGGAGTTCGGCGCGGGCGTGGTGGGCAGCGATCTGCGCGTGGTGAGCGGAGCGTCGGACCTGCTGCTGCAGCACGCCAACGGCGACTCGATCACGCTGGAGGGGGTGTTCACCGATCCCCATTCCATCCAGGAGGTGCGCTTCGCCGATGGCACCACCTGGAATCTCGACGATCTGCTGGACCTGCAGCTGCTCGGCGATGAAACCGACCAGTACCAGCAGGGCACCTCGCGCTCGGACCTGATCCAGGGCCTCGGCGGTAACGACCTGCTGTACGGGCGAGGCGGCGCCGACACCCTGGACGGCGGGGAAGGCGACGACGTGCTGGACGGCGGCGTCGGCAACGACAGCCTGGAAGGCGGCGACGGCAACGACATGTTCGTGTTCTCGCGGGGTTCCGGCCAGGACCGCGCGACCAGCCAGGACCCGGACGGCATCTTCTGGGACGTCGTGCAGCTGGGCGAGGGCATCGCCGCCGAGCAGGTGACCCTGAGCCGGGACGGCCGTGACGTGGTGCTCAGCCTCACCGGCACCGACGACAGCCTGACCCTGGTCGACTTCCTGCCCGAGGTGGAAGGCGACTGGCCCACCGCCTTCGACGAGGTCTGGTTTGCCGACGGCACCATCTGGGACGCCTACAGCATCATCGGGGCACTGCCGACGGCTGGCAGCGAGGGCACCACCGAACTTAACGTGCTGGTGGCGGCGATGGCGGTGCCGGGTGCCGGGTCCGGCGCAGCTCCCTTGGTATCGCTGGACGACAGCGGGCTCGGGCAGTTCCGGCTGGCGCACGTGGCCATCTGACCCCCTAAACCTTTTCGCGCCCCTCGGGATAGAGGGAGATAAGCCGCAGGAAGTGCGGCCTTTCTCCAACCTAGGGGCGCGTAATGGCCGCAGTAATTGCAGGGAATGGTCTGGGTCTGTTCAATTCTTCGCTCCAGGCCGGCCTGGGGTTGGGAAGCGGCGCACGGCTGGGGGTCCAGGGAAACGACCGCCAGTACGTCAACATCAGCAACGGCAACCTGATCCTGCACAGCCAGGACGAGCAGCTGCTGTTCCGGGGCATGACCCTGGGGCAGTTCCGCACCTACAACAGCCAGGGGCTGTCCAGCCAGGTCGGCAGCGACGGCTGGGTCACCGGATTCGAGCGCCGCGTCGAGCTGCTCTCCGGTACCGTGGGTGCCGCCGGCAGCGTGATGCGCCTGCACACCGGTGACGGCGCCTACCAGGATTTCACCCATACCGCGGGCACTACCTACCAGTCCACCAGCGGCGACGGCGCACATGACAGCCTGACCTACACCGCCGGCAGCAAGACCTGGACCTACATCGAAGGCAGCTCGCGGCGCGAGGAAACCTACGCCGACCACGCCAACGCCACGCTCAAGGGCCGCCTTACCCGCATTCGCGACCTGTTGGGCGATGCCACCGCGCCGACCAGCTGGGACGTGCTGTACGACGGTGCTGGCCGGATCACCCAGGTCCGCAGCAAGGACACCAGCGCGGGCGCTACCCCGGACGCCCTGGTCTTCACCTACGACACTGCTGGCCGTCTTGCGTCCCTGTCCACCCGCGAGAACGGCGTGCTGCTCGGACAGGTCAACTATGGCTACGACAGCATCGGCAGGCTGACCTCGGTACTGGTCGATCTGACCCCGCGCGACGGCATCGACGACCAGGACACCTGGAACGCGACCGATGCCGCCGCCAACGACGGCTACCTGTACCGCACGGTGTACACCTACGCCGACGCCACCAGCCTGCGCATCAGCCAGGTACGGCAAGGCGACGGCAGCCTGGTGAGCTATGGCTACGACACCGAAGGCCGCATCATTTCGGTGACCCAGGGCGACGACAACGTCAACGATGCCGACGGTATCGGCCAGACCCTGACCTACAGCTACGACGCTGCCAACCGCCGCACCGACGTCAGCGATTCCAGCGGGCGCACCTGGTCGTACGGCTACGATACCGCCGGCCGCCTGACCGAGGTACAGGCACCGGTCGTGGACGGCCAGCGCGACACCAGCCAGTACAGCTACGACGCCGACGGCAATCTGCTCCAGGCGCGCACCCTGCGTGGAGGCGTGGTGCTGGGCCAGAGCGACTATCAGTACGACGGCAGCGGAAACCTGTTGTGGCAGTGGAACACGGTGGATCCATCCAGCGGCGCCAGTGCCACCGCCATCCAGCGCAGCTACGACGCCAACCACCAGCTTGCCTCCGAAACGATCTACAGCGGCCTGGATACCGACGGCGCCGGCAGCGCCGCCACGCCACAGGGCGGCGCCACCGGCCACTTCCTGCGCGATGCGCAGGGCCGGCTCCGGTTCACAGTGAGCGCCAGCGGCGAGGTGACCGAGACCACCTACGCCACCGCCGGCACCGGCATCGGCCAGATCGCGTCGGTACGCCGCTACCTGGTCGACACCTACAGCGGCGCCTTCACCACCAGCGACCTTGAAGCCTGGGCAGGCGTCGAGCGCCGCGCCGCCAGCGGCCTTGTCGAGTATGGCTACGACCTGCGTGGCCGCCTCAACCAGACCCGCAGCTTCGACCAGGTCGATGCCAGCGGGGCTGGAGTGCTGAACGACAGCACCGACATCGTGGAATTCGTCTACGACGCCCAGGGCCTGCTGCGTGAGAAGATCGTGGTGCGTTACCCGTCCGGGCGCGAAGCGACCGGCGACACGGTCGCGGAAGTGGTCAGCTATGCCTATGATGGACTCGGACGACTGCTGGCCGAGACCGTCCAGCAGCGTCGCCAGGTCGGCGGCGTGCTTGAGCAGGCATCGACCCTGCGCACCAGCACCTGGACCTACCAGGATTCCGGCAGCACCCTGCGCGCCAGCATCGAAGGCGGCTTGGCCGGCGATGGCACCGACAACGACCTGCTGCGCACCGAGGTCCGCAACGCCGCTGGCCAGCTGATTGCGGTGACCGAATCGGTGCTGGACGGCAGCACGCCAACCCGCACCACCCGGCACTTCTACGACAGCACGGGCCAGCTGCGTGCCAGCGAGGACGCCAATGGCGGGCGCACGTACTTCTTCTATGACGGAGAAGGCCAGTTGGCGGGGCAGGTTGACGCCACCGGTACGGTCACCGCGTACCTGCGCGATGCGCTCGGGCGCGTAATCAATACCACCACCTACGCCACCCAGGTGCCCACCGCGGGCTGGCTGGCCGATGGCAGGGTGGTGCCGACGGCGCTATCCAGCCTGCTGCCGCAGGCCACCGCGCAGGACCGGACCTCACGGCTGCAGTACGACGCCCTCGGCCGCACCCTGAGCGAGATCGACGGCGAGGGTGGCATCACCACCTACCGGTACGACGGCGCCGGCCGCCTGCTCGAAGCGCGCGCCACCGACGCCGCTGGCAGCGCGGACAGTGCCCGCGTGCTGCGCTACTTCCATGACCTCAATGGTCGCGAGGTCGCCCGCCTGGATGCGGCCGGCTATCTGACCGAATTCCAGTACGACGCCGGCGGGCGCCTGGTGCGCAGCGTGGCCTATGCCACCGCCACGGCCCCGGCCGAGCGGGCCGCCGGCACGCTGGACGATCTCCGGCCCCAGGCCAGCGCAACCGATGCGGTCACCCGCAGCTTCCATGACGGGCGCGGCAACCTGATCGGCCAGTTGGATGCCGAGGGCTACTTCACCGAATACGTGTACGACCAGGCCCGCAACCAGCGTGGCGTGCTCTCGTATGGACTCCAACTCGCCGACGCCGACCCGGCGGCCAGCTTCTCCTCGCTGCGCCAGCAGGCCAGCGCCGACGGCCAGGTGCGCACCACGCTGCGCAGTTACAACGCGCTCGGTCAGTTGAGCGTGGAGGTGTCCCCGGAAAGCCTGGTCACCCGTTTCAGCTACGACAGCCAGGGGCGCCTGATCCACACTGAATCCGGGGCGGAATCCAGTGAAACCCGCCATGCGATGGTGCGCTACGACGCGTTCGGCAATCTGATCGGCGAGCTGAACGGCGCCGGCTCGGCGCTGTACGACGAAAGCATGAGTGCCGCCAGCCTGGAGCTCCTGTTCGCCGAGTATGGCACTCGGCACAGCTATGACGCGCTGGGCCGTCGTATCGAGAGCATCGATGCGGAAGGCAATCGGACCTGGTACTTCCACGACGCGGTGGGTCGCCTCACCCACACGGTGTACGGCATGTACTCCGATGCGGAGGGAATGAGCAACGCCGAAGCCGAGGTGGAGGAGATCCGTTACGACGCGTTCGGCCAGGCACGCGACACGATCCGCTACACCGGCCGGGTGCTGTTGAGCCCGCCGTTCGGCCGCGACGAAGCGGCCGCTGCGATCCAGGTGCTGCAGTACATTGCCACCTACGACAGCCGCCAGCAGTTCAAGTACGACCGCCGCGGCCTGCTCACCGAACGCACCAGCGCCGAGGGCTACCGCTCTTTGATGGGCTACAACGCGTTCGGCGAACTGGTCCGTCAGGACGACCAGATCACCGCCACCAGCTGGCGCGTGACCGAAAGCAGCTACGACCAGCGCGGCCAGCGTCTGTCGCTGACCGAAGACGCGCAGGGGCTGGCGCGGATCACCACCGCCCAGTACGACGCGTTCGGGCGCACCGTCCAGACCAGCGACGGACGCGGTACGGCCACCTTCTACAGCTTCGACCGGATGGGCCGCCAGGTGGCGGTGCAGCAGAGCGTTTCCGGGCGCCAGGAACGCACCGAGCTCGCGTACGACGCCTGGGGCCGCGTGGTCAGCCAGGTGGATGCACTGGGTCGCGCGACCACCTTCGTGCACGACAACGAAAACCGCACCATGACCATGACCACCCCGGAAGGGTTGGTGGTGGTGACCCAGTACAACCTGCATGGTCAGCAGGTGGAGATACGGCGGCAGGATGGCAGTACACGCGCATTCGAGTATGACGCGGAGGGGCGACTGGTCGCCGAGACGAGCAGCACCGAAAGCGAGTGGGAAAGTCGCGTCGACTACAGGGAGACCTTTGAGTACGACCGTCGTGGCCTGCTGCTGGCCGAGGGAGTGGGCGGATACGAAACCGTCTACACGTATGACGCGCGTGGTCGCGTTCTGTCGAGGTCCGAGGCTGGCTGGGTCGAATCCTGGGTCGACACCGATGGTGACGGCTTTGAAGATACAAGGACCTACGTGCGCAACGTCCACCCCGGGACCACGTACCAGTACGACGGCCTCGGGCGCCAACTGCTGATTACCGACGCCACCGGCGTCCAGACCGCCCTGCGTTACGACCTTGATGGGCGGATGCTGGAGTCGATAACCGACCCTGAGGGGGTGGCACTGCGCACCGTTTACAGCTGGGATGGCCTCGGCCAGCAGCTTACCGTCACCAAAGGGGCGGGAACGGCGCAGGCAACGATCACCGCGTACGCCTACGACGGACTGGGCCGCCGCACCAGCGAAGTGGCAGCAGTCGGCACGCTTGACCTGACGACCCGGTATCTCTACGACGCCAACGACAATGTAGTGGCTACCGTCGACGCGTTGCAGCAGGCCACCCGTTTCGTCTATGACCAGGCCAACCGACTCACGCTGAGTGTCGACGCCCGTGGCAGCGTCACCGAGTATAGGTACGACGCTGCAGGACAGCGCACCTCGTCGCGAATGTATGCAAACCCGGTTTCACTGCCCGCACTACCTGTCCAGGTTTCAGAGGTGCAGGTCCGGGCACAGTTGGTGGCGGACGATACCCGGGACCGCCAGAGCTACCTGATCCATGACAAGGACGGCAGGCAGACGCTCGCCATCGACGGCGTCGGCGTGATCACGCTCCGGACCCTGGATGCGGGGGCAACGCCATCCAGGTGCGTACGCTCGCGACCTCGATTACGCTGGATGGCTCTCTCAGGCAGCAGCTGACTGACGGCCAGGTGTCGGACTCGCAGCTGCGAACCCTGTTCAACACCGATGATTCACGGGATCGGATCGACTCGTACCTGTACGATTCGATAGGGCGTGTCGTAGGCCATGTTGACGGTAAGGGCTACTACACGCAAACCCAGTATGACGAGTCGGGCCGGGTTGTCTCGGAACAGCTCGGCGGCACCGCCATCGATGTCACCGTTCACGCCGACATCGCGGCCGGCATGGTCAGCGGCGCCATGCCGCCCGAGTATTATTTCAGCGAGGTTGAGCGGCGCGACCCGCTCACCGAATATGTCTATGACGACGGAGGCCGGCTCGCCTTCAAGCTGCTTTACGTTCAGAGCACCGCATACGAGTGGAGCACCCAGGGTGCGAACTCGGTACAGATCACGCGCATCGTCTACGATGCGGCTGGCCGTATATCCGGCGAGATTGCCTACGGCGTGTCGCCGCAGATCTACTTCCCCTCCCGGATGGCGCTGGCAAGCACGTCCGACCAGCAGAGTGCCGCCGTCCAAGGGGTGATCGGGTGGCTGGAAGACGCGGCGGGGATGCCGATCGACGAGGTTCCGCAGCGCAGGACCCGCTATCTGATGGATTCGGCAGGGCGCCAGCACTTCAGTGTTGGGCCGGATGGATTGGCGCAGGAGTATCTGTACGACGCCCTCGGTCAGCTGATCGAGACCCGGACCTTCGGGAATCGGGTCGAAGTGCGTGACTGGGACGAAACCGAACTGGCCGCCCACCTGTCCGGAGTGGAGAACGTACGGGTTACCCGACAGGATTACGACGCAGCAGGTAACGTGGTGGCGCGCTACGACGCGCTGCAGGCCGTGGAGCGATTCACCTACGACGGCATTGGTCAGCTCACCAGCTTCACCGACAAGAATCAGGCTACCTGGACCTATCAGTACGACGCCGCCGGCAACCGGACCGTGGAGACGAGTCCCCAGGTCGCAGTTTCGGTCGCTGATCCGGCAGGCAATCTGAGCACGTCCACACGCTCGGTCACGACCCTGATCGAGTACGACGCATTCGGCAACGTGACGCGGCGCATCGAAGACGCCGGCTCGCCCACGGCTCGAGCAACCGAGTATGTCTACGATAGTCGTGGTCTGCAGGTCCTCACCCGTTTCCCCGATGCCGGGGTCATGGGACCTGACGGCCAGATCCATGCCACCGGCATCCGACCGACCGTTGAAGTGACCTACGATGCCCTCGGGCGCGCCGTCGCCCAGAAGGACGTGCTCGGCTATTACAGCTTTAAAACGTACGACGCTGCCGGACGAGTTCAGTACGACATCGATGCGGAAGGGCAGGTAACCGAGTACGGATACAATGCATTGGGGCAGCAGAGTCGGCTCACCCGCTACGCAGAGCCTATCGAGCTGGAAGGCACATCGCCACCGGGGTCGCAGGACATTGCAGCTCTGATCACGCCTTCCCCTGAACGGGATCGCCAGCTGCGCATTGCTTATGACGTGGCGGGCCGCAAATGGCAGGTGGTTGAGGTAGTAACGTTCGTCAGCAGGTGGGACGGGCAGATCGTTCCGGGCTACGGCCGCGTCACAGACTACGTCTACAACATATATGGTGAACTCGTCTCCGAGCAGGTCTCGGGAGGCGCGGAGCTCAGTCAGATCTGGGTTGACGAGAATGAGGGGGTCGACCTCTGGAATACCGAGGTCGAAACCCGCTACTTCTACGACGATGCTGGCCGACGGACCCACCGGATCGACGCCGACGGCTACGTCACGGCGTGGGAGTACAACGCAAATGGCGAGCTGATCCGGGAAACCCAATACGCGCGCCCAGGCGACGGTGCACCGCCGGAAGAGGAGGAGGGCGAGGAGTGGCCGGAGTCGAGGGCGGCGAGTGAATTCGATCCGCTGTTCGTTGGACACAATCGTGTCACCGAGTGGGACTACGACGCCTTGGGGCGCAAGGTTGCCGAACGCAGGAGCCTTGGCAACCCCGATGACGGCGCGTATGTCGAAAGCCTTACCGAGTACGATGCGTCGGGCCGGGCGACAGCTTCGACCGTGCAGGGCGAGCAGACCCGGACCTATTACGATGCCCTGGGCCGGGTCACCGCGGTGCGCGAAAGCGAGCGCGACGTTGTTAACGGGAACGCCGACATCCAGTTGAGCTCTACCGGCGTGAACCTGCAGTCGCAGTCGCTGTACCGTCGCGCCTCGCCGTACAGCACCATGGCCTACGACGCCTTCGGCAACGTGGTGCAGGTGCGTCGCTACGCCGACGGCGCCGAGGCCGGGCAGGGCGCTGTGGCGTCCGCCCGCGATCAGGTCATCAGCACCCTGTACGACTGGCAGGGCCGCGGCGTGCTGGAGCGCGACGCAGCAGGCACGCTGCATGCCCGCACGTATGACGCGGCCGACCACCTGCTGGCTACCCGCTCCCGGCTGGACGGCAACTCCGGGCGTTGGTCGCTGGCGGTCAATGAAGCGGTCTACGACAAGGTCGGGCGCCAGATCATCAACAAGGTGTCCCGCGAGCTGCACCAGGGCGAGGGCGGTGCCGTACTACAGGTCGTGGTCGATACCGCCTCGCAGGTCCGCTACAACGCTTTTGGCGAGATCATCGCCAAGGACAGCAACGTAATCCTCGACCTGGACACGGGGAATTTTGCGGTCCAGTACGACTATGACCAGATGGGGAACGTGATCTCCAGCAACGCCGAAGGTGGCGTGAAGCGGAACTACGAATACGACCGCGCTGGCCGGGCGATCAGGGAGTCGCACGTCGTCCGCGACTCGAACGGCAACCTGGTCACCGTCGAAACGACCATGGAATACGACCTGCGGGGGAATCTGGTCAAGCAGATACTTCCCGGCAACACCGACCAGCCCGGTGATGTCAGCACCGTCGAGCGTACCTACGATGCCTGGGGCAACGTGCTTTCGATGCTCGATCAGCGTGGCGGTACTACGTTCTATGAGTACAACCAGCAGAACCAGGTGGTGCGCGAGGTCAAGCCCACCGTACGTGTCCTCAACAGCGATGGCTCGGTGAGCAACATTGCTCCCGAGACCCTGTGGGACTATGACGCCCTCGGCCGCCTGGTGGGTACCCGCGACGCAAATGGCAACTGGCAGCGCTCGGCGTATGACGCCAGTGGCCGCCAGAGCTACACCGAAACCGCCACCGGCGACCGGACCCACTTCGCCTATGATGCCTTCGGGCAGAAGCGCTACACCCAGAACCCGCTGGGTTACCTGACCTTCCTCGAGTATGACCCGGCCGGCCGCGTCGTCGCGCAGGGCGACTTCCTGCGCGATAGCGATGGACAGACCCGCGCCAAGGCCGTACGTGAGCGCTATGCGCTCGACCAGAACGGCAACCGCCTGCGCGTCACCGACGCGCTGGGCTACGTCAACACCTATGACTACGACAGCCGTGGCCTTGTGATCCGAAGCCTGACGGCGGCGGGCGTGGCCATGTCGTACGGCTACGACCTGCAGGGCAACAAGATCCGCGAGACCAATGCGCTGTCCGACCCGAGCCTGGCGGCCGACGGCGTGCCCGTGTTCAACGGAGGAGTGGTCGATACGCAGTTTGCGGCGATTGGGCAGACGGTGAGTTTCAGCGTGCCAGCTGCGGCGTTCACCACCGCCGAAGGTGAAATACCCGCGGTCTCGGTGCGAGTGGAATACTGGGATTCGGCGGCGCGGGCGTTCCGTACGGCCGATGGCTTCAGCTACGACCCGCAGACCCGGACCTTGAGCGGGACCGGAACCCAGAACGGCGAGTATCGCATCACCTACACCGCCACCAGCGCCAGTGGCAGGACTGCCACGGCCAGCTCCGTCCTGCATGTGGTCAATGCGACCGCGTACGCCAACTATTACGCAGGCGCCCCGGCTCCGGCGATGGGCCTGTTCAACCAGAGGGTCACCGCCGGCCAGCCCTTCAGCTACCAGATGGCGGCGGGCACCTTCGTCGATACCCAGGGCCAGGGCATCTCGTACAGTGCGTCCGTCTTGGTGAAAATCAGCGAGTACGACTACGAACGGCGGCAGGAGATAACCTACGACGAGTGGGTAACCATCGGCTCGCCGGGAGACACCTCGGGCCTGAGCTTCGACCCTGCGACCGGCACCCTGTCGGGCACGCTGTCGGGTGTGCAGCGCTATGAAGTCCAGATCACCGCGACCGGCGCCAACGGGCGTTCCAGTTCCCTGAACATGGAGGTCCAGGGCCGGACCGAAAGTGGACGGCGTACCGTCATCGATTACGAGCGCGACGACGAAGGCGAGGTCATGAACCTCGACGAGCTCACCTGGGTATACGACTACTTCGGTCGCCTGATCGACCATAACGACCTGAGCGGCGCCGACTACGACTACGAGTACGACAGCGAAACCGGGCAGTTGTTGCGCGAGAACAGCCAGTGGACCGAGCAGGCTCGGCAGTACTCCACGCCGATCGATGATTACTGGTACGACCGTGACTGGTCCCAGTACGGCCTGGACGCCGACCAGACCAACCTGGACCTGCCCGAGCCGCTGCTGCTCAACGACCCCGAGCGCAGCTACAGCTACTTCCGCTCCGGTGCGTTGAAGGAGCTGCGCGAGGGCAACAACTGGTTCCGGTACACCTATGACGCGGCCGGCAACCGTACCTCCGAGGAGGCGTACACCTACGACGCGGACGGGCAGCTGCTGCACGTGCTGACGCGCGTCAGCTACGACGCCCATGGCCGCATCACCAAGGTGACCCAGAAGGACATGGTCGCCAACCACACCCAGCTGGAGCTCAACTACGACTACGACGCGGTGGGCAACCGTCGTCGCGTGCTGGCACGGACCTCCTTCGACGCCAACGCGCCCGGCCTGGACATCAGCGGCATCACCAACCCGGACTTCGAGCGGGGCGATATCGGTTGGACCATGACCGAGGGCTGGAGCGTAGTCAGCGGTGGCGAGCAGGGCAGCACCCAGCGGGCCCAGTTCGACTTCACCGGCAGCTCCACGCTCCTGAACAAGCAGCGGGTGGAGGTGAAACCGGGCGAGACCATCACCGCTTCGGTGCGGGTCGACCAAGGCGCCTCCAGCGAGGGCGAGGCCGGCGCCGCTGTCGCCATCCAGTGGTACGACTATGCCGGTAATGCGATCAAGCTGTCGTTGGGCAACATGGTGGACTCTGCGTCCAACGGCAACATCTACGATTCAAGGGTATCGATGCAGGTGCCGCCGGGCGCCGTGTTCATGTCCATCGGGGTGCATGCGTTCCGAACCGGCGGCGGTGACGCGCTGTACGTCGACAACTTCACCTGGGGCTCGGCGCCGGCCAATGGCAACCTGGCCAACTCGTCAGGGTGGACCTTCGGCACGGGCACGTCGTGGACGTCCGAGTCGGGCGGATCGATCCGCTTCCAGCGCGACGCAGAAAGCAAGGCCATCAACAACGAGCGCATCGCTGTCCGCGCGGGCAGCGTGGTCAACGCCCGCGGCAATGTTCAGCAGGGCGCATCCAGCGCGGGGACGGCGTGGGGCGCGGTATTCCTGCGCTTCTACGATGCCGATGGGAACGTCATCACGGACGTGGTTGGCAATCGCGTCGACAGCGGCTCCGGTGGCGCCTGGCACTCCTCTTACATCAATGCACAGGTGCCCGAGGGGGCAGTCAGCATGTCGGTTGGTGGCGTGTCCGGCCGCAGTGGCGGAAAGGCCGTCTGGATGGACGACTTCAGCTGGAACTACGAGCGCGGCGGCGAGCTGGGGGATGTCGGTGACTACGTGGATCCGGATCCGTCCCACCCGTACAACATGGCCGAGCCGTTCAAGGACTACTGGTATCAGTACGACGCACAGAACCGCGTAACGGTCGCCAACGGCAAGATGAAGGACGGGCAGATCGTGCTCGGCAACGCCGATGTGAGCTACGCGCTGGATTACGACGAAGCTGGCAATGCGGTGCGCCGCCGCTACCTGAGCGGCCATGTCCAGGTAGCCGAAACCACCCAGTACGACGAGCGCGGCCAGCGCTTGAACGTCTTCCAGTCGGTACCGCTGGACGGCACCTCCGGGCTGGTTCTGAAGGACAGCTACCGCTATGACGCGGTCGGCCGGGTGATCGAGCAGCGCACCTATTTCGACAATGGCTCGGTGCGCAACGGGGTGAACGTATCGGGGTGGCTGAAACATGCCGAGACCTTCAGCTACGACGCTGATGGCCGGATCCAGCAGCAGTTGATCCTGGGTCGCCAGCTCGGCTGGACCGCCGGTGCGCCTACCGATGGTGGAGCGTTCCAGGTTACCAATCTGGGCGCCTTGCAGAACCTGGCAAGCGTCAACTACGGCATGGGGTACGACGTCGCTGGGAGGCTTCGCGGCTACACCTACCAGTATGCCCAGCACGAGGAAGGCAGCGGCGCGGCGGCGGACGACCCGAAGGGCTACACCCACCGCTACAACTACACCTACGAAGCGCGCGACAGCTACCTGGAAGCCCGCGTGACCGGCGCCAGCAGCAACCAGAACTTCCGCGCGTCCAGCACCTTCAGCACCTACGACGCCTGGGGTCGGCGCGTGGCGGTGCGCGAAAACACCCCGCTGGCCAGCAACCTGGGAACGCTGGAAGACCGTATCCGCTATTTCAGCTACGACGCCACCGGCAACATCCTGCGTCGCCGCGAGGGTACGCTCGAGAACGGGCTGTTCACCCAGGATGCTGCCCAGAAAACCCAGACCCAGCTGTACGCGTATGTGGGTGGTCAGCTGGTGGCTTCAGGCAAGCGCACCGGTGAAGTGGACGTCGTCGGACGCCTCACCGCCTACCAGAGCAACAACGCCGCCGGCAGCAGCCGCACCACGGTGCTGGCAGGCGAGACCCTGCGCGGCATCGCCCAGCGCGTGTACGGCAATGCCAACCTCTGGTACGTGCTGGCTGAAGCCAATGCCATCAACGATGACAGCGGGTTGACTGCCGGCACCACCCTGGTGGTGCCGGAGGTGAAAGTCACCGCCAACGACGCGACTACGTTCAAGCCGTTCAGCCCGCAGGAGGCAATTGGAAATACTTCGCCTTCGCTCCCGTACATCGAGCCGCCGCCGAAGGAGCATTGCAACGGTATTGCCATGGTGTTGATGGTGGTAGTGGCCGTAGTGGCGGCGGTGTTTACGGCCGGTGCTGCGCTCGCACTCATTGCGCCCTCGTTGATGGTTGGGGGCGTTATGGCAACGGGCGCGGCAGTGCTCACTGGCGGCATCGCCGTGAGTACCGCAGCAATCGGCGCAGTTGCGGCTGGTGCCGCTGTCGCAGGTGCGGCTTTCGCGGGCGGCATGGCGGGAAGCATCGCCAGCCAGGCGGTGGGCAAGGCCATGGGCGTGGTGGACAGCTTCAGTCTGCGTAGCGCGGTTGGAAGTGGCCTGACATCCATGGCAGGTGCCGGCATAGCAGGCGCCATCGGCGGTGGTAAGTCGGTAGCCCAGCTGATCGAAGCCGGTGGTATGGGGTACGCGAAAGTGGCCGCGATGGGGGCCGCGACGGCGGCCGCAGGTTATGGGGGTGGTAAGATTGCCGGCGTGGCTGATACGCACTTCAGCTGGCGCGCGATTGCGGCTGGGGCGGTGAGCTCCGTGGTCGGCGGCAAGATCAACCATTCCCTTGGCATCAGCAGCCAGCCGTTTGTATCTGACGGCATCGTCAGCGACACGCTCGGCGGTATGGTGGGCGGCGTCGTGAGCTTGCATACGCGTCGGACGTTCGGAATCAATGACGACATCAACTATGGCGCGATAGCGGCAGATGCGTTTGGCAATGCATTGGGCTCGGCCCTGGCGTCGAAACTCGACAAGTACATTCCAGTGCCGCAGCGAGCACGCAACGCCTCCATGGCTGACGGGCGTAGCTTCTCCGAACGCTATCCCTTCGCGACCGCTGAGTTGGGTGAACACCGTTCAGTCCTTGGGGATGGCAGCGCGGAGATTCGGTCGACCGATCACGTCACCAATCTACCCGCCGTTCAAGTGGGCGTGTCTGACGCGGAGTGGATGGCGGAGGGTCTGACCATGGACCAGATCGCCCAGCTGCGATGGGCGCTTGCCAGTCATGCGGTGGCGGCGCAGGATCGTGCGCGCGGAAATGAAATTGATGTGAGCGCGTTCAATGATGGCGCGTCAGACATCGCTCCCGCACCGCGCTACCAGGAGCCTCAACGCCCTGTCTACACGAACACCCTCTCCGCTCCGGTGAATCGAGGGGTCGGGGACGTCCTCCGCGAGGCTATCGATGGTTATACCTTACCAATCCGCTCGGTGATTGAGCTAAACATGGCGGCGCAGGATTTCGCACTGCTTGCCATAAAGAATGGTATGAACAGCATCCGGGAGAGCTCGCGGCAAGCGGTGATGAATGCAAGCTCGGCACCTGAAGCCGTGGTGGCTTCTGGAGTCTATGCCGTCAACAGCGTGACTGATGAGATCGTATCCGGAGCCGTTGATTCATTGCGACCCTTTACCAATGGAGAGGAGCGAAGGAGATTAATCGGCGGGATGGGGACGCTCGTTACGACCAATCCTTTGACTACAGGGGCACTCGCCTGGGAGCATTGGGCTTCCCTAACGGATGAACAAAGGTTGGCAAAGGGCGGGGCGGCGATCGTGTCATTGCCGAGAGGTATAACTAGCCTCGCAGATGTCGTCTCATTTAAGCGTGCATCAGGCAGCGTAAGGATGCGACTGAAGGGGCGCCTGCGATTGGCAAGGGTGCAACGAATCCGCTTCTCGCCCAAATTCGAGAGTCAGGTGGTACGCTCTCAGTCAAGAGGGGCCAAGTGACTGCGAAAGAAGTTGCTGCAGCATCCACAGACGGAGGGAATGAGATTGCATACTTCAGGGATCGAGCTTCAGGCCAATTATACTTGCGTGAGCTGGGACCTCAGATGGGAGAAATTCCAGAGAACTCACGTTTGATCCTCCATACTCAGCCTGGATCTAGGCCACTTTCAGTGCAGCCGAGTGGTGCCGATCGTGCTGCACTTTCTTCGCTGGGTCAGCGATCTTCTGTGATCGTAAACTTTGACGGCACTTACAGCATACGTTTTGGGCGCGACTATCAGATGGATGGCGAAATTAGGTGGATTGGTGATTGAAATGACGGCAGAACTTTATAAGATCGGTATGCGTAGGAATGTTTTCGCATTCATTTCATCGGGCGATTCTGTTCGAGCTGAATCGTTGGCTCTCTTGCTAGCCGATGCAGGCGCTGTGGAGATCGGGCCGCATGCCTTTGCCTTTGATGATGGCATGAGCCCGGAGGGTGTTAGAGCGCTTGTCGGTGAGATTGAAGAAGGGGATTTTGTGTACGTGCTTCGACCTGAGGCAGGTTCAATTGCAAGCTACATAGTCGTAGCTCCCAAGCCCTAGCTTGATCAAACTGACATAAATCGGCTCGCCGTGTTTATGGATATCGTGAGCCTGTCTGACGGCGTGACGGTTGCCTCGGTTCAGCCGAGTAGAGCGATATTGCCGATGAGGGATGCGGTCGAGCGTCTCCGGTTGGAGGGCCGTTCTCTGAGATATGTCATTGCTAAAATGAATTGGCGTGAACAATGACTCATAGAAAGATTTCTTCATTCGATACTCTAGAGAGTGCAATTGGTGAGTATATGAAGGATGGCGGGGTCTCCACTGTCCGATGTGAGGCGTGTGGCGAGGTAATCGAGATTTCTTCGGTGGGCTCGTCCGCAATGGTCGTGCGTTGTACTTGTGGTGCCTACAACGACACACTTCGAGGTTTATGAGGTTTGGGCTCAATAGCCGCTGACGGCATGCATTTGCGTCTGCAATGCTGCCGGCCCGGAAGTTCGACGTGATTACTCTCTACCCTGAGTCCCTGTAATGAGGAAGTATGATGTTGCTCTGTCGGAAGTCGAGTCCTTCTACTCGATCGAGATGGCCGAAGGCCCCAGTTGCGTTGCGTTTTTCGAAGAGACAATGAGGGCCACTCCATCCTATGGCGAGCGAATATTGACTCAACTTTCCGAGAGCTTCTCTGACTTGGACTTCTCTTGGAGAGACGCTCTTTGGAACGAGGGCTGGCATATCAAAGATTTCGACTCTAAGGTGGCTGCCAGGGATTTCGTTAAGGCCGACATCCTGTCTTCCGTTATTAGAGCCAGTCAACGAGTGTACGTTCGTCGTGTACGCTGATGGTTGAAGACTACGTGGGTAGTTTGCAATTTCCACGAGATCTGTTTCTCTTTTGCGGTCCAACGGAGACTGGCTTATATGAAGTATGAATCCCTTGACATGGAAGAGCTCTTCGCATTGGCCATCTCTGCAGGCGGCTCCGACAGGCATGCGGAAGCGATGGTTCTGCTGAAGGCCATTCTTGAGCGGGATCCGGGCAACACGAATGCCACCTACCTCCTGGCTGCGCAGCACGCTCAGCTCGGATTGGTAGATCGTGCAGATGCCGCGTTCCGGCAAGTCCTTGAGGCTTCGCCTGGCCTGGCTATCGCGAGGCTGCAGTACGTGCAGCTTCTGACGGGCCAAGAGCGCCTTGACGAAGCTGCGACGGTGATCGGCCCTCTGCTCGACCGCTCCGACGAGATTGGCTCGTACGCTCGAGCGCTACAAGCCAGCAGCGCAGGCAAGATCGACGAAGCCATTCGCGAGCTCGATCATGGCATCTCTCTTCCGCAGTCGATTGCTGCTCTGGCGACTGACATGAGGAATCTGCGCAGGAATCTGGCTGCAATGGCCCCTATGGCTAACCCGGCTCCGGTGGTGGCCGTGGATGCGCCCGCACCCATGTTCCTTACCGGCTATGGCCGGACCAACTAGTTGTTGATGATGATTCGTGACAATTGATCGCACGCAGCTCGCATCGCCGCTGATCGCCGCTGCGCGGGCTGAACTCGCGCAGCGCGGCACGCGCACTCAGGTGAGCGGTGGGAGCAAGCCCGCCGCCCAATCCGCATCGCGCCCAGCCAGCGCCTTGCGGACCGAAATAGCCGGGATGCTCCGCGGAGTGGATGTAGATGATCCCGTCGCCATGCGCTCTGCTCGGCGGCGCGTCATCCGTGCCGTGCTTCTGGCCGAGTTGGGTCAGGAGCTGCGCGAGTACAGCCAATGGCAGCCCATGCTGGACAGCCTGGTTGAGAGCCTTGAAGCCAACGAGATCCATCGCGACTCGTTCAGCGCCCTGATCAAGTCCGTAACGGCGTAGCCTTGCGAATCGACGACGCCGCCATTGAGCAGCACGGTGCAACCGGTACTCCGGGCAAGCCAAGCGTCGATCGGATCCCCATCGAATTCGACCTGGGCGGCGCCCACCTCGGCGACCTGCTGATGGCGCTGCCGGCCATCGGTGCGGTAGCACGGCAGGCGAGGGTCGTAGTTTCCGGCCTGCCGCCCCGACATTTCACCGCGTTGCGCGCCCTGCCAGTGGCGTTCCGGCAGACGTGCGAACGGCCAGCGCATACGCTGCGCCCGTGCTTCCAGCCGGGCATGCATCGGACCTTGGCATGGCTGCAGGCCGTGGGCGAGGGTGTGCAGCCGGTGCGGATACCTATCCCGGTGCACGGCTTGAGGCAGGCTGAGGCGATGCTGCCAGCAGGCAACTGGGCACTGCTCAGCCCATGGGCCGACTACGCCGGGAAGCGCTGGTCGATGCGCCATTGGGCTGCACTGGCAGGGGCGTTGCAGGAACGAGGCTATGAGGTGGCACTGATCGGCCCACCGCCATCCAAGGGATTGGAAGTGGTTGAGTGGCCCGCCGGCGTAGTCGATCTCAGGGGCCGCGATAGCGCCACCACGTGGCCAGCGCTGCTTACCCGCGCCTCGCTCGTGGTCAGCGTGGACACTGGTTGCCTGCATATGGCTGATGCCTTGGGAATTCCAGTAGTCGGGCTCTACAGCGTCGCGCATCCCTCGGAGTACGCTCCCTTCTGGCAACGCAGCCAGTGCGTACATTCGGCACGAATGGAGGAGATGGCCTTGGCTCAGGTGGTCGCCCTTGTAGACCGGATCGCCATCGGAAGCCGCCCGTAAAGGGCCCCTAAACTAGTTCCCGCCCCCGGGGATTGTGGATGAAGGCACCGCACATGTGTGGCGGTCGTTCACCACTCGAGGGGCAGGGCATGGCTGCTGTGATTTCCGGTAACGGCTTGGGGCTGTTCAACACGTCGCTGCAGAACGGCCTCGGCCTTGGCGGCGACGCCCGCCTGGGTACGCAGGGCGCCGACCGGCAGTACGTCAACGTCGCCAACGGCAACCTGGTGCTGCACAGCCAGGACGAGCAGCTGCTGTTCCGCGGCATGACCCTGGGCCAGTTCCGCACCTACAACAGCCAGGGGCTGTCCAGCCAGGTGGGCAGTGACGGCTGGATCACCGGATTCGAGCGCCGCGTCGAGCTGCTCTCCGGTACCGTCGGTGCCGTCGGCAGTGTAATGCGCCTGCACACCGGCGATGGGGCCTACCAGGATTTCACCCATACCGGCGGCAACAGCTACCAGTCCACCAGCGGCGATGGCGCGCACGACAGCCTGACCTATACCGCTGGCAGCAAGACCTGGACCTATGTCGAAGGCAGCTCGCGGCGCGAGGAAACCTATGCGGATCACGCAAACGCCACCCTCAAGGGGCGCCTGACCCGCATCCGCGACCTGATCGGTGATGCGGCATCGCCCACCAGTTGGGACGTGCTGTATGACAGCGCCGGCCGCATCACCCAGATCCGCAGCAAGGACACCAGCGCCGGCGCCACGCCGGACGCGCTGGTGTTCACCTACGACGCGGCTGGCCGGCTCGCCAGCCTGTCCACGCGCGAGAACGGGGCGGTGATCGGCCAGGTCAGCTATGGCTACGATGGAGTTGGGCGTCTGACCAGCGTGCTGGTGGACCTGGCCCCGGCAGATGCCCTCGGTGACACCGATAGCTGGAACGACGGCACTGCCGCCGCCAACGACGGGTACCTGTACCGGACGGTCTACACCTATGCCGATGCCACCAGCCTGAAGATCAGCCAGGTGCGGCAGGGCGACGGCAGCACGGTCAGCTACACCTACGACGCCAGCGGTCGCGTTGCTACCGTCACCACCGGCGACCCGCAAGGCGCGCACGCCACCCTGAGCTACAGCTACAACGTGGCCAGCGGCCAGACGGACGTCACCGACGATGGCGGCCGCACCTGGTCCTACTTCCACGACGCGGCCGGCCAGCTCACCGAAATCCAGTCGCCCGCGGTGGACGGGCAGCGGACGGTCAGCAGCTACAGCTACGACGCGGCCGGCAATCTCACCGGCGTGCAGACCCGACGCGGCAGCCAGCTGCTTACCCAGGTAGACAACCAGTACGACGGCAACGGCAACCTCACCTGGCAGTGGACCGCGCTGGAGCCGGGCAGCTCCGCGCTGGCCAGTGCTGTGCAGCGCACCTACACCGGCAGCAACCAGTTGGCATCTGAAACCGTATACAGCGGGCTGGACGCCGACGGCGCCGGCACCGCGGCCAGCGCGCAGGGAGGGGCCACTACCACCTTCCTGTATGACGCGCAGGACCGCGTGCGGTTCGTCATCAACGCCGCCGGCGAGGTCACCGAGCGCACCTACCATGCGGCCGGAACGGGCATTGGCCAGCTGGCCAGCGAGCGCCGTTACCTGGGCGCCACCTACACTGGCGCGCGCTCGACGACGGCGCTGCAGGGCTGGGCCGATGGCAGCCAGCAGGCGAGCAGTGGCTGGGTGGAGTACAGCTATGACCTGCGCGGGCGGTTGAGCCAAGCGCGCAGCTTCGATGGCGTGAGCCCGGACCCGGAAGCGACGGACTATGTCTACGATGCGCAGGGCCTGCTGCGCGAGAAGGCAGTCACCCGATACCCGGACGGGCGCGAGGATGCCGGATACAGCGTCCGCCAGTCGACTGTCTACGCCTACGACGGCATGGGCCGGCTGTTGTCCGAACTGGTGCAGGAACGCGTCACCCTGAACGGCCAGGCGCAGGAGGCGCAGCAGCTGCGCACCACCACCTGGCTGTATCAGGATTCGGGCAGCACGGTGCGCACCGCCATCGAGGCCGGCATTGCCGGAGATGGCAGCAGCAACGACCTGGTCCACACCGAGATCCGCAATGCCGCAGGGCAACTGCTGGCGGTGACCGAATCGGTGATGGACGGCAGCGGCAGCAGCCGCCAGACCCGTCACTACTACGACGCAACCGGGCAGCTGCGTGCCAGCGAGGACGCCAACGGCGCCCGCACGTACTTCTTCTACGACACGGCCGGGCAGCTGAGTGCGCAGGTGGACGCCACCGGTGCGGTGGTGGAATTCATCCGTGACGGTCTGGGCCGCATCGTCAGCACCGTGGCCTACGCCGACCGGGTCGGCACCGCCGCCTGGCTGAGCAACGACGCGGTGGTGCCGACCCTGCTGGCCGACATACGCCCGGCCGCCAGTGCCCAGGATCGCATCGCTACGGCAAGCTTCGACGCGCTGGGCCGCAAGCTGCAGGAGGTGGATGCCGAAGGCGGCACCACCACCTGGAGCTACGACGGGGCAGGACGTTTGCTGCAGGTGCGCAGCACGGACGCGGCCGGCAGCGCCGGGTCGGTGCGCAGCGTGCGGCATCTGTACGATGCCAACGGTCGCGAGGTGGGCGTGCTGGATGCCGCAGGCTATCTCACCGAGTACCAGTACGATGCCGGCGGCAGGCAGGTGTCGGTCATCCGCTATGCCACTGCCACCCGCGAACAGGATCGGGCCGCCGGGGATCTGGCTACCCTGCGACCGCAGGCCGGCACTGCTGACGCCACCACCCGCAGCTTCTACGATGGGCGCAACACCCTGGTCGGGCAGCTGGACGCCGAAGGCTATCTCACCGAGTACGTCTACGACCACGCGCGCAACCAGCGCGCCGTGGTGGCGTACGCGGCGAAGCTGGAGGGCAGCGTGCTCGACGGCAGCTTCTCCGCCGTGCTCGCCGCTTCCAAGACCGGCAGCGCACGTACCACGCTGCGCAATTACGACGCGCTGGGCCAGCTCATCGTGGAGGTGTCCCCGGAAGGCGCGGTGACCCGCCTCAGCTACGACGCGCAGGGACGCCTGTTGCATACGCGCTCGGATGCCACCGGCACCGACGTGCGCGATGGCGTGCGCCGCTACGACGCGTTCGGCAACCTCACCGGCGAGCTGAACGGCGAAGGGGCCGCGCTGTACGACCCGGCCATGGATGCCGCCCAGCTGGATGCGCTGTTTGCGCAGTTCGGAACGCGGCACGAATACAACGCGATCGGCCTGCGCATCGAAAGCATCGATCCGGAAGGCAACCGCACCTGGTACTTCCACGACAGTGCCGGGCGCCTCATCCAGACCATCCATGGCATGGCCGATGCCAACGGCATCCTCAACGCCGAGGGTGAAGTCGAGGAAACCCGCTACTCGGCCTTTGGGCAGGCGACGGAGACGCTCACCTACGCCGGGCGAATCGCCCTGCAGCCGCCGTTCGGCCGTGCGCAGGCCGAAGCAGCCGTGCAGGTGCTGCAGTTCGTGGCCGCCGTGGACAACCGCAGGCAGTTCCTCTACGACCGCCTGGGCCGCCTGATCGAGCAGGTGGACGGTGAAGGTTTCCGCACGCGACTGGGCTACAACGCCTTTGGCCAGGTGACCCGGCGCGAGGAACAGGTCTCGGCCTCGTCCTGGAACGTCACCACCCAGGGCTACGACCAGCGCGGCCTGTCCACCATTACCACCGAAGACGTGGGTGGGCTGGAGCGGCAGACGACCGCGCAGTACGACGCTTTCGGCAGGGTCATTGCTACCCAGGACGGCCGAGGCACGGTGACCTTCGCCCAATACGACCGGGTCGGACGCCAGGTGGGCGTGTCGCGCAGCGTGGGCGGTCGCCTGGAAGCGGAGCAGACCTTGTATGACGCCTATGGGCGCACGGTCAGCTCGGTGGACGCGCTGGGGCATGTGACCACGTACGCCTACGACGACAGCGAACGCAGCATGACCCTGACCACCCCGTTGGGGCTGCAGCTGGTCACCCGCTACAACGCACATGGCGAGCAGGTGGAGGTGCGCCGGCCGGATGGTTATGTCCGCGAGTTCCTATATGACAGGGAAGGGCGCCTGCTCAGCGATGGCCTGGTGGCGGATGGTCTGTATGAGATGCGAACGACGCACTACTACGACACGCGCGGCAATCTTCTGCAAACGCAGGATCTGACTGGAGCGGCGACTCACTACACTTACGACGCGCGCGGCCGTCAGCTGACCCGTGTTGACGACGGCCTGCAGCAGGACAATTCCGGCGACAGCATCCACGACGTGGCCGCCAGCTGGGAGTACCGGTATGACGCGCTGGGCCGCCAGACCAGCGTGACCGATGGTACCGGCGTGCGCACGGTCATGATCCATGACCGAGAAGGTCGGCTGCTGGAAAGTGTGGTCGATCCCGAGGGACTGGCGTTGAAGTCCGTGTACGCGTGGGACGGTCTGGGCAATCAGCTCAGTGTCACCGAAGGTGCTGGCACTGCCGCTGCGCGCACTACCACCTATGCCTACGACGGCCTCGGCCGGCGCATCAGCGAAACCCGCGCAAGCGGAACCCTCGATCTGGTCACCCGCTACGCCTACGATGGCAACGACAACGTGGTGGCGCGCACCGACGCGGCTGGCAGCGTGACGCGCTATGCCTACGACGAGGCAGGCCGACTGCTACTGGAGCTGGATCCCACGGGCGGCGCGGTTGAACACCGCTACGACATGGGCGGGCAGCTGTTGTCCAGCCGGGTCTACGCAACCGCAGTCAATCTGCAGGGACTGGACCTGTTGACGGGCGAGCAGGAGATTCGAAGCCGTCTCACGGCCGACGACGCGCGCGACCACGTTGCACATTATCGCTATGATGCGGACGGTCGGCGCGTGGTCAGCGTTGACGCAGCTGGCGCGGTGACCCGTTTCGTGTATGACGCCCAGGGCAAGGTCCTGCAGACGCGCACCTATGTGCAGGGACTCGCGATGGATCCTGCGCAGCGGTCGGAACTGGCGTCCGGCTCACTGGACGCCACCGGCATCCTGGCCGCGATCAGTGCCGACGATGCGCGGGACCGCATCGATTCCTACGTGTACGACGGTGCCGGTCGCGAGGTTTTCCACATCGACAGCGCTGGTGCGGTCGATAGTACGTGGTACGACGCGGCGGGCCGTTTGCTTGGCACGGCGGTGCTGGTGCAGCGAGCTACGGAGCTACCGCACCAAGCCATTGCTGCCGGCGACATCACCCTCGGCAACATCGACGACTACCTGGGGTACGAGCGTCATTTCACCAACCGCGTGGACCGTCTGTACGACGCTTCCGGTCAGCTGGTGGCCACCCTGACCTGGACGCAGTCGGTCGATGGCGAATACTGGGCACATGACGCCGTCAACGGCGCCAGGGTGCAGCGCTACCAGTACGACGGCGCGGGGCGAAAGATTGCTACGATCGACTATGGGGTCGCTCCTCAGCGCTATGTTCCAACCCGCATGGCGTCCGCCGCACGGCAAAACGAAAACCAGCAGTACTGGGCCACCCTGACAGACCTGCTGGACGCGATCGTCGCGAATGATCGCGAGTATCGCCCGATCGATGAAGTGCCACAGCGGGTCACCCGATACGTCTACGACAGCGCCGGTCGCGAGCGGTTCCAGATCGGTGTCGCCGGAAGCGTCCAGGAGTTTCGCTACGACGCGATGGGCCAGCGGGTGGCGACGCTCAGCTATGGCGACACGATTGAGAACCGGGTATGGACCGAAACCGAGCTCGCCGCGCAGGTGGCGGGCAACTCGGACGTACGCACCACCACCACGGAGTTCGACGCGGCTGGCCGCGTGGTCGCCAGCGTAGACGCCCTGGGCGGGGTGCAGCGCTATGCGTACGACGCGGCAGGGCAACTGCTGCAGTACACCGACCAGAACCTCGCGGTATGGTCCTACGCGTACGACGCCAGCGGCCGCCGGATTACCGAGACCAGTCCGCAGGTGGCCATCTCCAGCGTCAGCAGCGATGGCAGCATCACCACCACCGTTCGCTCGGTGGTGACCCGCAGCGAGTTCGACACCTTCGGCCAGGTTACCCGCCGAATCGAGGATGCCGGTACGCCAGGCGCGCGTGTCACCGACTATGAATACGACAGCCGTGGCAACCAGGTGCTCACCCGGTTCCCAGATGCCGGCACTTTGAATGCACAGGGCCAGCTGGTGGCCACTGGCGTTCGCCCCACGGTCGAAGTCACCTACGACGTGCTCGGCCGTGCGGTCATGCAGAAGGATGTGCTGGGAAATTACAGCTACAAGAGCTACAACAATGCCGGTCAGCTTCAATTTGAAGTCGACGCCGAAGGCCAGGTCACCGGCTATGCCTACAATGCGGCGGGCGAAGAAATTGAGCTCCGGCGGTACGTCAACGCCATCCCCACCACGCCGGGCGTCGTGTTGCAATCGGCGGATATCGACGGTCGGCTGACGCCCGTGGTAGGCGGTGATCGCATTCTGGCGACCTTCTATGACTTCGCGGGCAAGAAGCTCCAGGTTGTCGAGGTCAATTACCGCCAGGGCCGCTGGGACGAGACCTGGGAGTACTACTACGGCGCCACGAAGCAGTTTGAGTACAACATCTACGGCGATCTGGTCTACGAGGCGACGTTGCTCGAAGATCCGAACGACTATGTGTTCCGCCCCGGCGAGTACCAGAGCCCGACGACCTACAACTCCTACGTTCGATGGGACAAGAACGCCTATTTCTATGATGACGCTGGACGCAGAATCAAGCACATCGATGGCGAGGGGTATGTCACCCTCTGGGATTACAACGCCAAGGGTGAGGTCATCAGGGAAGAGCAGCTGGCCTGGGCGGTGTGGCATTGGGACACCGATGGCACGCCGCAGTCCTGGAAGGAGCCCACCAGCCGCGGAGAGGACCGGGTCACCGAGTGGAGCTACGATGCACTCGGTCGCCGCGTCAGTGAGCGGAAGAGCCGCGGCAATCCGGCCGATGGCCAGTTCGTCGAGACGCTGACCGAGTACGACGCCGGCGGCCGCGCCATTTCCGCCACCGTACAGGGCCAGCGCACCGAGACCTTCTACAACGCGCTGGGCCAGGTCACCGCCGTACTGGAAAGCGAGCGCGACGTGGTCAACGGAAATGCCGACCAGCAGCTGGCCGCCACCAGCGTGGGCCTGGGCAGTGCCGCCCTGTATCGCCGGGCCTCGCCGTACAGCACCATGGCCTACGATGCGTTCGGCAACGTGGTGCAGGTGCGCCGCTACGCCGATGGCCTGGAGGCGGGGCAGACCGCGGTGGCGTCCATCCGCGACCAGGTCCACACCACCCTGTATGACTGGCAGGGCCGCAACGTGCTGGAGCGCGATGGTGCCGGCACGGTGTTCAACCGCACTTATGACGCTGCCGACCGACTGCTGACCACCCGCAACCGGCTGGACGGAAGCTCCGGGCGCTGGGCGGTGGTGACCAATGAAGCCAGCTATGACCGCACCGGTCGGCAGCTGACCAGTCGCGTCTACCGCCAGCTGCACCAGGGGCAGGGCGGGGCCGTGGTCGGGGTGGAAACAGACGCCACCTCGCAGGTGCGCTACAACGCCTTCGGCGAGATCATCGCCAAGGACAGCCGCCTGGACGCCGGCCTTTCCACCAGCGATTTCGCTGCCCAGTACGTCTATGACGACAACGGCCGCATGACCGCCAGCAACGCCGAGGGCGGCGTCTGGCGCTATTACAGCCATGACCTGGCCGGGAATGTCATCGCCGAGCGGCACGTGGTCCGCAACGGCGCGGGTACCGAGGTCGAGGTCGAGACCCGCATGGAGCTCGACCATCGGGGCAAGCTGTTGCGGCAGTATGCGGCCGGCAACAACGACCTGGAAAACGACTATGCAATGACCGAATGGAGCTACGACGCGTGGGGCAACGTGCTCACGCAGACCGATGCACTCGGCAACATGACGTACTACGAGTACAACCAGCAGAACCAGGTCACCCGTGAGCTCCGGCCCACCGTGCGGGTGTTGAACGCCAACGGCAGCGTGGCTGAGCTGGCCCCTGAACTGCAGTGGGAGTACGACGCGCTGGGTCGCCTGACCGGTACCCGCGACGCGAACGGGAACTGGAAGCGCAACGGCTTCGACGCCAGTGGCCGCCAGGTGTACAGCGAAGATGCGCTGGGCCACCGCACCGTCACCGCCTACGACGTGTTCGGCCAGAAGCGGTACACCCAGGACCCGCTGGGCTACGTGACCTTCCTGGAGTACGACACGGCCGGGCGCGTTGTAGCCCAGGGCGACTTCCTTACCGAGGCCGATGGCCAGAGCCGCAGCAAGGCTACGCGCGAGCGTTATGCGCTGGACCAGAACGGCAACCGCCTGCGCGTTACCGACGCCCTCGGTTACGTCAACACCTACGACTACGACAGCCGTGGGCTGGTCATCCGCAGCCTCACCGCTGCAGGGGTGGCGATGTCCTATGGCTACGATGCCCAGGGCAACAAGATCCGTGAGACCAACGCGCTCTCAGACGCCAGCCTGGCCGCCGACGGCGTGCCGGTCTTCAACGGCGGCGTCGTGGGGTACCAGATCAGGTTGGTGGGCCAGTCGATCAGCGTGACGATTCCGGCGGGTGCCTTCACCACCTCCGACGGCGAACAGCCTGCGATCTCGGTCCGTGTGCTCTACTCGACCAGCAACGAACCGGCAGTGGAGGCCACCGGATTCAGCTACGACGCACAGACCGGCACGCTCACCGGCGTCATCGCCCAGACCGGCAGCTACGAGATCGTGTTCACCGCGACCAGCAGCAGTGGGAAGACCTCGACAACGTCGGCGCACGTGTCTTCGGTAGGACAGACCGCCTACAACAACTTCTACAGCGACGCCCCCCGGCCGAACCTGGGTCTGTTCACCCAGCGGGTGTCGCCCGGACAGGCGTTCAGTTACCAGGTTCCGGCCAACGCGTTCATTGCCGCCTCGGGACAAGGCATCAGCCTCCAGGCATACGTGGTCAAGACGGTCAGCACCTACGACCCGGAACTGCGGCGGACCTTCACCGATCGCATCCAGGTCGCGGTTGGATCGGCCGAGGACGATTCCGGGCTGGCCTTCGACCCGGCAACCGGCACCCTGTCCGGCAGCCTGGCCAGCGTCGGGACACGGGAAGTCATCATCAAGGCGAAGGGCGCCAACGGCCGCGAAACCTCGCAGACCCTGCTGCTGGACTCGCGCCGGCCGAGCGGCCGCAGTACGGTGACCGACAGCGAAGGCGAGGTCCTGTTCCTGGATGAGATGACCTGGAACTACGACTTCTTCGGCCGTCTGCAGGACCATAACGACCTCAGCGGTGCCGACTACGACTATACCTACGACCCGATTACCGGCCAGCTGCGCGGCGAGAACAGCAAGTGGACCGAGGAGGGCAGATCCTATTCCACGCCGGTGGCGGACTACTGGTACGACCGCGACTGGAAGCAGTATGGAATGGATTCGGACCTGGTCGAGTACGAACTGCCCGAACCGGAGGTGCTCAACGATCCGAAGCGGGAGTACAGCTACTACCGCTCGGGGGCGCTCAGGGAGCTCAAGGAAGGCAGGAACTGGTTCCAATACGAGTACGACGCCAATGGCAACCGAACGCTGGAGGAAGCCTTCACTTACGACGCAGACGGGAAGCTGCTGCATGTACTCACACGGGTCACCTATGACGCGCATGGCCGTATCAGCCGTGTGACCCAGCGTGACCAGGTCGATGGCCGGAACCTGCTGGAACTCAGCTACGACTATGACGCCGCCGGCAACCGTCGGCGCGTGCTGGCGGCCTCGGCGTACGACGCCACGGCCCCCGGCATCGACATCACCGGCATCACCAATCCGGACTTCGAAGCCGGTGACGTGGGTTGGGTGATGGGGCAGGGATGGTCGGTCGTCAGCGGCGGCGAGGGTAACAGCACCCTGCGTGGCCAGTACAGCTTCACCGGTGAGTCCACCATCCTCAACAAGCAGCGCGTCGGGGTGCGTCAAGGCGAGAAGATCTCTGCGTCCGTGCGGGTGGACCAGGGTGCCTCCAGCGAGCGTGAAGCCGGCGCCGCGGTGTACATCCAGTGGTACGACCAGGCAGGCAACCCGCTGTCGATCTCCGAAGGCAACATGGTGGAATCGGCGTCCAACGGGAACATCTACGATTCCCGCCTGACCGAGTGGGTCCCCTACGGCGCCGCCTTCATGTCGATCGGCGTACGGGCATACCGCACGGGGGGCGGCGACCCCTTGTTCATCGACAACTTCAGCTGGGGTACCGAGCTTCCCAATGGTGATCTCAGCGACGGCTACTCTGGCTGGGACTTTGAGCCGGGGGTCACCTGGTCAGGCGACTACAACGGCTCCCTGAAGTTCAACCAGGACAGCGAGACACGCGCGCTCAATTACAACAGTGTGAACGTCCGCCCGGGAAGCATGGTCAACGCACGGGCCAACGTGCAGCAGGGTGCATCCAGTGCCGGGACGGCCTGGGGCGCTGTGTTCCTTCGCTTCTACGACGCGCAGGGCAACGTCATCGCCGATGTGCAGGGCGTTCCGGTCGACAGCGGGTCAGGTGGCGAATGGCATTCGGCGTATGTGAACGCGCGCGTTCCGGAGGGTGCCGTCAGCATGTCGGTCGGGGGCGTGGCAGGCCGCACCGGGGGCAACGCGCTGTGGATGGATGACTTCAGCTGGAATTTCGAGCGCGAAGGCGAGCTGGATTCAACCGAAGGCTACTTCGATCCGGATCCGAGCCAGCCGTTCAATATGCCCGGCAAGAAGGCGTACTGGTACGAATACGACGCCAACAATCGGGTGACGGTGGCCAACGGCAGGCTGGCAAACGGCGAGATCGTGCTGGGCAGCAGCGACATCAGCTACGCGCTGGATTACGACGAAGCCGGGCGTGCCACCCGCAGGCGCTTCATGAGCGGCCTTGTGGAGGTGGCCGAGACCACGCAGTACGACGAGCGTGGCCAGCGCCTGCGCGTGTTCCAGGCGGCGGGATTGGGCGACACCGCACCCATGTCGCTGAAGGATGCCTACACCTACGATGCCGTTGGACGGGTGATCGAGCAGCGCACCTACTTCGACAATGGCAGCACCCGCAACGGGGTGAACATCTCCGGCTGGTTGATGCACGCCGAGACCTTCAGCTACGACGCCGATGGGCGGATCAGGCAGCAGATAGTGCAGGGTCGACAGCTGGACTGGGCGGCTGGCCAACAATCGGATGGTGGCGCGTTCCAGACCACCGACCTGCGCAGCCTGCAGTACCTGTCCACGATCAACTACACCGGTTACGACGCCGCCGGCCGCCTGCTCGGCTACGGCTATCAGCACCTGCAGCACGAGGATGGAGTGGGCGCCAGCGCCAGTGATCCGAAGGGATACCGGCACACATACTTCTACTCCTACGAGGCCCGCGACAGCTACCTTGAAGCGCGGGTGCAGGGCACCAGCAGCAACCAGAACTTCCGCGCGTCCACTACCTATAGCAGCTACGACGCCTGGGGACGCCGCGTGGCGGTGCGCGAGAACACCCCGCTGGCCAGCAACCTGGGCACGCTGGACGACCGTATCCGCTACTTCAGCTACGACGGCACCGGCAACATCCTGCAGCGTCGCGAAGGCACATTGAAGAATGGTGCATTCAGCCAGGACGCGTTGCAGGCCACGCAGAACCAGCTGTATGCCTACGTCAATGGCCAGCTGGTGGGCTCGGGCAAGCGCAACGGCGAAGTGGACGTGGTAGGCCGCCTCACCGCGTACCAGAGCAACAACGCCGCCGGCAGCAGCCGCACCACGGTGCTGGCAGGGGAAACGCTGCGTGGCATTGCCCAGCGCGTCTACGGCAATGCCAACCTCTGGTACGTGCTGGCCGAAGCCAACGCGATTGCCGACGACAGCGGGCTGACCGCCGGAACCACCCTGGTGGTGCCGGAAGTGAAGGTCACCGCCAACGACGCGAGCACGTTCAAGCCGTTCAGTCCGCAGGAAGCGATCGGCAACACCTCGCCGTCGCTGCCCTACATCGAGCCGCCGCCGAAGGAGCATTGCAACGGCATTGCGATGGTGTTGATGGTGGTGGTGGCGGTTGTGGCGGCGGTGTTTACCGCCGGTGCGGCGCTGACTCTGATTGCTCCCGCGCTCGCTTCAGCCGGCGGGATCATGGCAACCGGCGCGGCGGTGCTTACTGGCGGCATAGCGGTCAGCGGCGCGGCAATGGGAGCCTTGGCTGCCGGTGCAGCGGTTGCCGGTGCAGCATTCGCCGGTGGTATGGCGGGAAGTATTGCCAGTCAAGCGGTGGGCAAGGCAATGGGGGTAGTGGATAGCTTCAGCCTGCGAAAAGCAGTTGCGGGGGGTATCAGCGCTATGGTTACCGCGGGCGTGGGCAACGCTGGCAGCATCAGCGAGATCGCAGCGGCTGGAGCGGCAAGTGCAGCTGGCGCTTACGCGGGAGCCAAGATCGCGGGAGTGCCGGACACCCACTTCAGCTGGCGTGCCATCGCCGCCGGAGCCGTTAGCTCTGCGATCGGTGGCAAGATCAACCAATCTCTTCGTATCGGCAATCAGTCGTTGGTCTCTGGCGGAATCGTGAGAGACACGTTCGGCGCAATGGTTGGGGGGGTTGTGAGCCTACACGCGCGACGCACATTCGGGCTCGGCGACGACATCAACTATGGTGCAATAGCAGCGGATGCATTTGGTAATGCGTTAGGAAGCGAGTTCGCATCCAAGATCGATAACGCGCTTGCAAGGAGACAGAAGCCCGTTGGAAATGAGTTCAAAACGTCGCGATTTACCCGATCCTTCAGCAGTGACTATCAAGCTGACTGGCTGTACGGTGACTACGTCACGTCGGTCGAATGGGCAGGAAGGCCGGAAGGAAAGTTTGCCTTTGCTACCGCAGACCTGGGCGACACCCGGGGCCAGCTTGGTGACGTAGATCCCGAAGTTCGCTCCACCGATGCGCCGCTAGCCAATGTGAGGAAGGGGGCGAGAGGGATTCGGGATGAAGAGTTCCTGCTCATCCAGAGAGATATCGATGCGATGAAAGCGCAGGGGCTTGACGTTTCATACGTACAAGCTGAGACCAATAGATTGCGGGATGAGTTTGAGTTCAGGGAGCCGAGTGACAGTGGGGTGAGCGCGAGTGACGCGGAATCTATTCGCGACTGGATGGAGGCACCTGCGTGGGGCGATTTGGGTGGCAGTCCTGGCACCAACAGCTGGCGGATGACAGGTGCGTCGGATGCGCCCGCTCGCGAAATGCCGTTCAAGGACTTTGCGCGCACCGCATCAACGGACCTGCCGACCTATAGGCTTGACTATGACGCGATTGGGGACGGAGCAGATGTCGTGGGCCAAGCGACCTACTATGCAAACGCAGTAATGCTAACTGTGGCTAAGTCAGATGCACGTGAGATATTGTCGCGAGCGGGGACGCTCCAGCAATTCAGGTTAAACGCAGTTCAGCGTGCGACGAATATGGACAAGGCAATTGCGGTATTCAAGAGTCCTAACGGAAAAGCTGCAACAGCGCTCGTCGCGTCAGCTGGCCGCTATGCTACGCCGCTAAAAGCGATTCCTCTGATTGGCAACGTGGCGACTGGAGTGGGCGAACTGGCGTATTTGGCTGATGTTCATGAGAAGCACCCGGAAAAGTTGGGTTACGCTATAGGTGCATCACTTGGCACGATGTCTGGAGACGCGATTGCTACGGCTGGCGGGGCGTGGGTCGGTGGCGCAATCTTCGCACCGCTGGCGCCGTTTACGTTTGGGTTGAGCATTCCACTGGGTGCCGCAGCAGGGGGGGCTCTCGGCCACTGGATATACGATAGCAAGGTGAAGGATTTTGTTAAGGAAGGGATTACGGGAATTGAGCAGAAATAGTGCAAGCAATCGCGTTGGATCCCGCGGTGCAGTACATAGGCGGCTGAGTGCAAGAGCGTGGTTCTCGCTTGGTTTGGTTGCCTGTTGGCTGTTGCTGGTGTCGCTCGGACGCAAGCTTCCTTATCTCGAACTTGACTCGAGTGCCATGCTGCGGACGGGCGTTCTCTTTGTGTGCTTTTACGCGGCACTTCTGTACTTCTACTATTGCAAGCCCGTGCCAGAGGCTAATAAATCTGCGATTCGGTATTACTACCATTCGGTGGGTGGTGGTCCCAAGGGGGCAATTCAAATCGTGCTCCTGAACGTTGCAGCTCCCTTTTTCTGCTTGGCATTCGCATACTTCAGCTACGCTGTTCCTGCTCTAGCCACCAAGTTGATTGCGTCAACGCCATATGAAAGCTCATACCAGGTGGTCGATGTTGAACGGTGGGGTGGGTCTCGCGGTGCGCGGATGTACCGGCTCAGCCTTGCAGATCAAGAAGGTCGAGCTCTTACGCTAAATTTAAGGGCAACAAAATCAGCGTCCGACGGATGGATGGTGGGCGACCGGATCAAGGTCATTGGGAGAAGCTGGGCGTTCGGGACGATTGCGGATTCGGCTTTTCTTGATGAGCGTGCCTCTGGCCTCTAGAAGGTACTCAGGCGTTCGAGTCACAAACCAAAGCTGATGGGGCACAGTACGGCCCGCGCACCCGTTCATGTGAATCTGTGACGCAATAACGATATTGCAAACTTGCCTTGACGCGCTCTTGACACTACCCAATCGCCCCCGTAATTTCACTCTGCACCGACGGTCAGGGGTTTGACCGACGGAACACAGCAGGGAAGTCGTACAGGGGGCCGGTGCACGTTCGTGTTCCGGGACATTACGTGTCATGGCAAGGAAAGCTCCAGAGATGGATGGCTACGCTGTGCGTGCGGCACGGCTGCGGGATTACCTCGCGGCGGATTCAGACAACGTGGACCTGGCGTGCGAACTGGCCGATCTGCTTGCCGCCGAAGGCGCGCCTGCAGCGGCGGAGGATGTCCTCGCCGGGTTGCCCGATACCCTTCAGAACACGGCGGCCGTTGGCTTCCGGCGCGCCCGTCTGGCGTTGTCCACGGGCCGCTACGCGGATGCTTCGCAGCAGCTTTCAAGCCTTGTCCAACAAGGCGTTGACGCCCCGGCGGTGGCTCACGACCTAGCGTTCGCACAGCTGTGCCTGCGCCAGTCGGAGCGCGCCCGCAATACGGTAAACGACGCGGTTGCACGACATGGCGGATCGACCGCACTGCATGTCCTGGCCGCACGCATCGACCTGCAGGAGCAGCACTACGACGCTGCGCTGGCGCAACTGCGCGCTGCGCTCGCGCTGGATGCAACTGATGCCCAGGCGCACGGCGTCACCGCGCTTGCGCTGTTCGACAGCAACCGACCGGAACCCGCGCTGCAGGCGTCGGTAGCCGCTTTGCAGCTTGACGGTGAGCAGCATGAAGCGCTGCTGGTGGCCGGCACCCTGGCGCTGTGGAACCGCGAGTGGCTAGAAGCGCAGGCGCTGTTTGAATGCGCACTGGTGCGCTTCCCCAATTCCGGCCGGGTCCTGTCCGGGCTGGGCCAGTGCCTGATGCTGCGCAATGAACTGCTGCAGGCGCAGGCGGTGCTGGAGCAGGCGGTACAGGCCATGCCCGAGCACATCGGAACCTGGCACGCACTGGCCTGGACCCAACTGCTGCAGGGCGACAGCGATGCTGCCTACGTGAGCTACCAGCAGGCCTACGCGCTGGATCGAAACTTCGCCGACACCCATGGCGGACTCGGCCTGATCGCCGTGTTGCGCGACCAGCACGCGGAAGCGGAAGCCTCCATCGAACGTGCGCTGCGCCTGGACCGAAACAGCATCACCGGTCGTTATGCCCGCAGCCTGCTGCTGCAGAAGCAGGGCGACACGGCTGGCTCCGAAGCGCTGCTCTCGGAACTGCTGGAGGCCGGCGGCATGCCGGGCGTGCCGGTGGCCGAGTTTGCGCAGCGGCTGCAACACACTCTCTCACCCCCATAGCCAAGGCGAGCGTTCAGATGGATTCTGATTTCGCCATGCGCCTGCTGATCGACACCCTGATTGCCGCACTGAAAATGTCGGCACCGGTGCTGCTGTCGACCCTGGTGGTCGGCCTGCTGATCTCGATCGTGCAGGTCGTCACCCAGGTGCAGGAAATGACCCTGACCTTCGTGCCCAAGATCATCGTGGTCGGCGTGGTATGCGTCGCCATGGGTGGCTGGATGCTCTCGGTTGCGGTTGAACTTGCCAAGCGCATGTTCGCCGCGGCGGCGGGGATGTAGCCGATGGACGCATTGCATTCCTTCGCGGGCAGCTTCCTGCTGGCCATGGTCCGCTACCTGCCGGCCACTGCGCTCACCTCGCTCACGCCGCTACGCTGGGCGCCGCCGATGGTGCGGATCGTGCTGGCGATGGCGTTGGCCTGGCTGACGGTGCAGGCGCAGCCGGCGCAGATCACGGTGCCGCAGGGTGGCGCCATCGGCTGGATCAGCGCCCTCGCCGGGGAACTGATGCTGGGCCTTGCCTTCGGGCTGGCGGTCATGCTGCCGCAGGCAGCGCTGAACATGAGCGGCTGGTTGATCGACATCCAGGCCGGCGCCAGCGCGGCGGTGCTGTTCAATCCTGCCGCGCAGGGCGAAACCCAGTCGCTGCTGGGCACGCTGCTGATGCTGGTGGGCACCGTGCTGTTCTTCACCCTGGACCTGCACCTGGACCTGTACCGCATGCTGGTTGCCAGCGCGCACCTGCTGCCGCTGGGACAGGGCGGTCGCCTGCATCCGGATGGCCTGTTCGGCATGCTGGGCAGCAGTTTCCTGCTGGGACTGGTGGTAGTGGCGCCGGTGGTGCTGGCGCTGCTGGCGGTGGATATCGGCGCCGCCTACGCGACGCGCTCGATGCCGCAGGCCAACGTGTACTTCCTGGCCTTGCCGCTGAAGATGATCGTGGCGCTGCTGATGATGATGGCCACGTTGCCGTTCGTGCCGGCGCTGTTCGAGCGCATGTACCGCGATGCGTTCCAGCGCATCCCCTCGCTGCTGGGGGGCGCATGAGCCAGCAGGACCAGGACAAGACCGAGCAGCCCACGCAGCATCACCTGGAGCAGGCGCGCGAACGCGGCGAAGTGGCCAAGAGCGCCGACGTGTCCGGCAGCCTGGTGCTGGTGGTCTTCGCGGTGGCGTTGGCAATGACCGCTGGCGGCATTGCGCTGGCGTTGGCCGACGCGACCCGGCGCATGATCCTTCTGGCCGGCTCCACGCCTGCATTGAACGGTGCCTTCGCGCACTGGACTACCACGGTGTACGCACCCCTGGGCCAGGCGCTGTTGCCCCTGATGCTGGCGCTGGTCGTCGCCGGCGTGCTCGGCAATGTGTTGCAGACCGGGCCGATGTTCACCACCCAGCCGCTGAAGCCGGATTTCGAGCGGATGAATCCGGCGAATGCGTTCCGGCGGATCTTCTCGCTGCGTACCCTGTGGGAGCTGGGCAAGATGGGCGGCAAATTCGTGCTGCTTGGCGCGGTCTGCGCGGTGTTCGCATGGAAGGCGCGCGGGCTGGCCGAATCGGTGGTGCATGTGCTGCCGCATCGCGTGGCCGGGCTGTTCCGTGACATGTTCGTGCAGACTTCGCTGTATGTGCTGCTGGTGCTTGGCCTGGCCGCGGTGGTGGACCTGCTGTTCACCCGTCGCGAATACGGGAAGAAGATGCGCATGAGCCGGCGCGAGGTGCGCGATGAAGTGCGCCGGCGCGATGGCGACCCGACCATCAAGTCCAAGCGGCGCCAGCAGTCTCGCGAGTTGCTGCGCAAGACCCGGTCGCTGGCGCGCGTGCACGAAGCCGATGTCGTGCTGACCAATCCCACCCATTACGCGGTGGCCCTGCGTTACCGTCCCGGCAAGATGGTCGGCCCGGTGGTGATCGCCAAGGGCGCGGGGACGCTGGCCGCGATGATCCGGCGGCTGGCCGGGCGCCACAACGTGCCGGTGATGCGCATTCCCAGCCTGGCGCGGGCGCTGTACCGCGACTGCGATATTGACCACACCGTGCCCGAGGCACTCTATGGCGAGCTGGCGCCGGTGTACCGCACCCTGTGGAAGCGCAAGGGGGCGGCGGCATGAAGATGCTGTTGAGCCAGATGTGGGGCGGTCGTCGCGACCTGGCCCTGGTGGCGCTGGTGATCGGCGTGCTGGTGGTGCTGTTCGTACCGATCCCGCCGATGCTGCTGGACTTCCTGCTGGTGGTGAACATCAGCATGGCGATGCTGATCCTGCTGGTGACCTTCTTCACCGACACCCCGCTGAAGTTCTCCACCTTCCCGACCATCCTGCTGCTGTCCACGCTGTTCCGCCTGTCGCTGAACGTTTCGGCCACGCGGCTTATCCTGGAGGGCGGCGACGCCGGCCGGGTGATCAACGCCATTGGTGAGTTCGTCATTGGCGGCAACTACATCGTCGGCATCGTGGTGTTCCTGATCCTGGTGGTGGTGCAGTACGTGGTGGTGACCTCCGGTGCGCAGCGCGTGGCCGAAGTGGCGGCGCGGTTCACCCTGGACTCCATGCCCGGCAAGCAGATGAGCATCGACGCCGACATGAACATGGGGCTGATCGATGAGAAGGAGGCGCGCCACCGCCGCGCCCAGATCGAAAAGGAAGCCAACTTCTACGGCGCAATGGACGGTGCCACCAAGTTCGTCAAGGGCGATGCCATCGCCGGCATCATCATCATCCTCACCAACATCGTCGGCGGCCTGGCCATCGGCATTGCCCAGCTCGGCCTGCCGTGGGGCGAGGCGGTACAGCACTTCACGCTGATGACCATTGGCGACGGAATCGTCACCCAGATCCCGTCGCTGGTGATCGCGGTGGCCACCGGCATCATCATCACCCGGGCCGCCGCGGACGCGCAGCTGGGTACCGAGATTCCGCGCCAGGTAATGGCCAACCCGAAGGCGCTGGCCATCGTAGCCGCCGTACTGCTGCTGGTGCTGTTGCTGCCGGGCTTCCCGAAGCTGCCGGTGTTCGCGGTGCTGCTGGTGCTGGGTGGCCTGGCCTGGGCGGCGATGCGCAAGGGTGTGGAACAGGTTGAAGAACTCGCGCAGGAGGCTGCCACCGCTGCGGCAACGCGCAACGATGAACCGCAGGACTGGATGCGGATCGAGCCGCTGGAGATCCGGCTGGGTGCCGAGCTGGCCGACGCCTTCCTGGGTGCCGAGGGCGACCTGAAGGACCGCATCTCCCACGTGCGCCGGCAGTTCGCGCAGGACATGGGTTTCCTGGTGCCGCCGGTGCACACCGCACACCGCGCCGACCTGCGTGGCAATGCCTACGAGATCCTGTTCCAGGGCACGCGTGCCGGGCAGGGCGAACTCAGCATCGACCGCGTGCTGGCGATCAATCCGGGCGGCAGCCGCCCGCGCCTGGAGGGGCCTGAAACCAAGGACCCGGCCTACGGCCTGCCGGCGCAATGGATCAACAAGGAGCACCGCCAGCACGCACGCGGCGCCGGTTACACCCTGGTCGACGCCGACACGGTAGTGATCACCCACCTCAGCGAGCTGATCAAGCGCCATGGCGCCGAGCTGTTGACCCGCGCCGAGGCCGAGCGCATGGTCAACCGGCTGCGCGAGCAGCACGGCTCGCTGGTGGAGGAACTGGTGCCGGGCGTGCTGACCTGGTCGGAGATCCAGAAGGTGCTGCAGCACCTGCTGCGTGAACAGGTCAGCATCCGCCACCTGGAAGCGATCCTGGAAGTGCTGGTGGACGCCGGCCGCACCACCAGGCAGCCCGAGGAACTGGCCGAGAAAGTGCGCGAGCGCCTGGGCGCGGCGATCTGCCAGGGCCTGCGCGATGCGCAGGGCGACCTGCACGTGATGACCCTGGCGCCGGAACTGGAGCGCACGTTGCTGGCCAACCTGCGCCCGGCCGACGGTCGCAGCGGCTCGCTGTTCGGCGACATGGCGCAGCTGGACGGCTTCATGAAGAACCTCGCGGCGCAGGCCGAATCGATGATGGGCCGCAGCCTGGTGCCGGTGCTGCTGTGCCCATCGCCGGCGCGGCGCTCGCTGCGCGCCCTGCTGGGCCGTTCGATGCCGTACCTGGCGGTGCTGGGCCTGAACGAAGTGCCGGCCACGCTGCCGGTGCGCTCCTTTGCCGCGATCCATTCCCAATGAGGCACGCATGACCGACACCCTGGAAGCGATCAGCCGCAGCCTGGCCAACGAAGTCCGGACTCTGGGCACCATCAGCCAGAACGTGGCCAATGCGCATACGCCGGGCTACCGCGCCCTGCGCACCGGTCCGGATTTCGCCGACGCCGCTGGCCTGCGCACCGTGGCCGACCAGCGCGACGGCGGCCTGACCCAGACCGGCAGGCCGCTGGATATCGCGCTGCGTGGGCAGGGTTTCCTGCTGGTGGATCGCGACGGCCAGGCGCTGCTGGCCCGTTCCGGCGCGCTGCGAGTGGACGCGGACGGGGTGCTTGTCACGGCGCAGGGCGAAGCCGTGCTCGGCATGGGCGGCCCGATCGTCATCCCCAACGGCAGCGCGGCCAAGGTGCGTGTGGACGCCGACGGCCGGATCTGGGCCGACGACCGCGAGGTGGACCAGCTGCGCCTGGTCAGCGCGACCCAGCCCGACGGCGTGACGCCGATGGGGGCGGGCACCTATACCTACAGCGGCGAACTGCAGCCGTGGCAGGGCTCGGTGGTGCAGGGCGCGCTGGAGCGCGCGAATGTCGACGCCGCCGACGAAATGCTGCGCCTGATGGAAACCACCCGCCACATCGATTCGGTCCGGCGTGCGATCAGCACCTACGACCAGATGCTGGACCGCGGCATCAACAACCTCGGCAACAACTGAGCACGGAGCGCTACCCATGATCGATGCCCTCTACATTTCCGCGAGCGGCCTGCGCAGCGAGCAGAAGCAGATCGACGTGATTTCCAACAACGTCGCCAACATGCAGACCCCGGGGTTCAAGCGCACCCGGGTCAACTTCGCCGACGTGGCCGGCACCGCCGTGCCCTCCGCGGTCGCTGTCGACGCGCCGGCGCGCACGTCCGAGCCGATGCCCGGCGGTACGCGGATCAGTGCCACCGTGGCTGACTTCGATACCGGCGAACTCAAGCCGACCGGCAATCCGCTCGACCTGGCCATCGATGGTGCCGGCCTGTTTGAACTGGAACTGGACAACGGCACCGTGGCTTACACCCGCGACGGGCAGTTCCGCCTGGATGGCGAGGGCACCCTGCGCACGATGCAGGGGGCACGCCTGGCCAACGCGCCGCAGATTCCGCTGGAGGCCACCGATGTGCGCGTGACCAGCGCCGGTGAAATATCGGTGCTGATGCCGGGCGACACCGAGCGCACCGTACTGGGCGCGGTGGAACTGGCCGTGTTCGGCGCCGCCGACGCGCTGCAGTCGGTGGGCGACAACCGGTACGTCGCCACCCAGGCCGCGGGCACCCCCAGCTATGTGGTGCCCGGTGAGGCCGGCAGCGGCAAGCTGCAACAGGGCCAGGTGGAAATGGCCAACGTGCAGATGATCGAAGAGATGTCCAGCCTGGTCATGGCGCAGCGGGCGTACCAGCTCAACGCGCGCGTGCTGCAGGCGGCGGACCAGGTGCTTGAAACCATCAACAACCTGCGCCGCTGACATGCACGCCTTGCTGCTGATGTTCGCCCTTGCACCTGCGCCCGCAGCCGCCGACGCACTAGCTGGCGCGACCGTGGCCGACCGGGTGGTAGTCGAACTGCAGGCGCGCCTGCGCGCGCAGGGCAGCGCAGCCACGGTAAGCGCCATCG
>NZ_CAUQPH010000021.1:0-45934 GCF_963519925.1 uncultured Stenotrophomonas sp.
GCGTTGAGCGGCACCACGTTGCTGGGCGCGCGGCTCGCAGCGGGCGTCTCCGCGCTGGCCCAGCGCTGCCAGTGGTCGGCGGGCGGGGTCTCGGCGCGGGTGGCGCGGGTGGATGCAACAGCGTTGTCTTGGACGGCCATCAGTACTCCCAGTCTGCGGCGCAATTATGCGGTATCGCGGGTGGCGGGATCGCGGCTGGCCGGTTGCCGCATGAGCCAGCGCATGCCCCGCCACAACGTGCGCCAGACCAGCCAGACCACCACCGCCCCGATCAGGCTGCAGGCGACGACCACGACCAGGGCGATCCACGGATGCGCCAGCGCCAGCGCCAATCCACCCACCACCACGGTGTCTTCGGCAGCCGAGGCGACCCAGTTGCTGGCCGGCTCGGGCGAGGTGTTGAGCAGCGCGCGGGTTCCGGACTTGAGCCCATGGCTGGCCAGCGCCACCCCGGCCCCGGCGGCGAGCACGGACGGGCTCAGTTCGCCGCTGGGCGACAGCGTCGCCGCAGCCAGGAACGCGCCGGCCGGTACCCGGGCCACGGTCTGGATGAGGTCCCAGGCCGAGTCCACCCCGGGAATCTTGTCGGCCACGAACTCGGTGACGGCCAGCGCGGCCGAGGTGCCCAGCACCCACCAGGATTCGGTGGCCTGCAGGGCCGGCGGCAGCTCGACCCAGCCGAGCAGGCCGGCCAGGCCGACGCCGAACACGGTCAGGTACACGCGGATGCCGGCCAGCCAGGCCAGCAGGATGCCGATCACGAACAGGTGGGCCTCGGTCATGACAGGCGCTCCGGCGGCAAAGTGTGCACAGGCCCACACTATCGGGGATGACGTGACTGAACGCTACTGCCCGGGGTGGGGTCAGGGGCGAAAAATGTGCCACCCGTGACTTACACTAGGAAGTCGCTCATCCCGTCAGGGGTTGTGTCGGTATCGCCTACGGGCGTTGCCGCCGTATCCGCCATGAACAATCCGACACCTTCCCGAATCCAGATCCGGCGCCCGGGTACCCCGGTCGCGCCCGATCGCCGTCGGCTGCTGATCCTGGCCGGGATCTGGCTGGCCAGCCTGGTCGTGGCCACGCTGCTGGGCCGCTGGCTGGGCAGCCCGGGCGGCGATGTCGGCCGCCAGCTGGACGCCGCGCAGACCCGCGCCGAGACCCTGCAGAAGCAGGTGGTGGAACTGCAGCAGGCCCAGGCCACCCTGCAGGCCTCCGATCGCATCAGCCGCGCGGCCAACAACGAGGTGCAGGCCTCGCTGGGCGAGCGCGACGAGGAAATCGCCGGCCTGCGCGCCGACGTGGCCTTCTATGAGCGGCTGGTCGGCGCTACCAGCCAGCGCAAGGGCCTCAACACCCATTCCATCCAGTTCTCGCCGGAAGCGGGCGGTACCTGGCAGTACGCCGTGGTGCTGACCCAGAACCTGAACCGTGGCGCGATCAGCCAGGGCCAGATGCGCTTTACGATCGAAGGCGTCAAGGACGGCAAGTTGACCTCGGTCAGCTGGGACGAGCTGCACCAGCGCACCAAGGTGCCGGGCCAGGAGTATTCCTTCCGGTACTTCCAGCAGCTCACCGGCAGCGTCATGTTGCCGAAGGACTTCACCCCGCAGCGCGTGCGGGTCACGCTGGGAACCGGCGCGGGGGGCGCCACCCAGGTATTCGACTGGAAGCAGGCCGGTGCACCGGCTGCAGCAGCAACGGCAAATGAAGGGGAGTAAACCGATGTTTGGCAGCAACAAATCCAACCGCGACGGGCACCTGGTCGTGGACGCGCTGATCGGCGCGCAGGTGGTGATCCGTGGGGACGTGGAATTCAGTGGCGGGCTGTACGTGGAAGGCACCATCCTGGGCAAGGTGATCGCCCAGGAGGGCGCGACCAGCGCCACCCTGACCCTGGCCGAGCAGGGCAGCATCGAGGGTGAGATCCGTGCCCACGTGGTGGTGGTCAGCGGTCGCCTGGACGGCGACGTGCACGCCAGCGAGCGGGTCGAGCTGACCCCCAGTGCCCGCGTCACCGGCAACATCCACTACCAGGTGGTGGAAATGAACGCCGGCGCCCAGCTGACCGGTCGCCTGATCCACGGCGGCGCGCAGATGGCCCTGCCGCCGCCGGCCGAACCCGCCGACGCGGGGAAGGACGGCAAGGACGGCAACGCCCGCAGGAAGCTCGCCGACGCCATGGCCTGAATGGACGGTGCTTGAAAGCGTGCCCATGCGCCCCCATGCTGGGTGCATGAGCACGCTTGTTTCCCTGCCCGGCGCCCCTGCCGCCGCGCCGAACTACCAGTCGCTGGACCGTCCGCTGAACTTCACCGAGGCCGCTGCGGCCAAGGTCAAGGAACTGATCCAGGACGAAGCCAGCGATGCGCTGGCCCTGCGCGTCTACATCCAGGGCGGCGGGTGTTCCGGCTTCCAGTACGGCTTCGAGTTCGACGAGAACCGCGCCGACGACGACCTCGCCGTGGACACCAACGGTGTGACCCTGCTGGTCGATCCGCTGAGCCTGCAGTACCTCATGGGCGCTGAAGTGGACTACACCGAAAGCCTGACCGGCGCGCAGTTCGTGATCCGCAATCCGAATGCAAAGACCACCTGCGGCTGCGGCAGCAGTTTCAGCATGTGACTTGCTGTTCGGGGTGAATAGCGGCAGGCTTTACCGATGTCCAACGTCTCTTTGCCGCTCGCCGGTTTCGCCTTCACCACCGATCCCCTTGAACGCGCCGACACGCTGCGCGACGACGCCGATGCGTTGCTGCGGCTGTGGCCGGCCGCGCGCGTGCTGGTCATCGACGCCGACGGCCGCGCGCTGGCCGGCGACGACGGTCAACCGCTGGCACTGACCGGCGAACAGCTCGGCGGCGGCCCCGGTACCGCCATCTTCCTGGGCCTGCGCGGTGAGCAGGCCTGGTTCTCGGTCGAATCGGCCGCCGTTGACGCCAGCGCACCGCAGCGCGTGGACCTGCGCGAATCGGCCAGCACCTGGTCGGCCGCCGACGCCAGCGCGTTCTGCTACGCCCGCGGCATGGCGTACTGGCAGTCGCGCACCCGTTTCTGCGGCGTCTGCGGCGGCGCGGTCGCCTTTACCCGCGGTGGCTTCATCGGCCGCTGCGCCAAGTGCAACACCGAACATTACCCACGCGTGGACCCGGCGGTGATCGTCGCGGTGGAGAACAATGGCCGCCTGCTGCTCGGCCGCCAGGCCAACTGGGCGCCGCGCCGCTATTCGGTGCTGGCCGGCTTCGTCGAGCCCGGCGAATCGCTGGAACAGACCGTGGTGCGCGAAGTGTTCGAGGAGAGCCGGGTGCGGGTGCGGCAGTGCCGGTACCTGGGCACCCAGCCGTGGCCCTTCCCGGGTGCGCTGATGCTGGGCTTCAGCGCCACCGCCGAGGACGACGTGCCTACCGTGGACGGCGAGCTGGAAGACGCGCGCTGGTTCACCGCCGAGGAAGTGGGCGCGGCGTTGTCCCGGGACATCGAAGATGATGGGGAAGGCATCCGCCTGTCGCCGCCGATCTCGATCTCGCGCAGCCTGATCGAACACTGGTACCGCACGCAGGTCAGCTGAGCGGGGCACTGCATTGCCGCTGCCTGAACACGCGGCGGCATACACTGCCCAGGACCCCGGGCACTGGCCGGGGCGCACGGCATAGTAGCGGCCAGAAACCGAACGGAGGCAGTCATGTTCACCACCCTGGTCGCAGTCCTGGTTGCCCTGGCGCTGGGCCATGTCGCGCCCGCCGCAGCGGTGGCATTGCGCCGGTTCGGGATCTACCGGCGGTGGCTGCATTGGCTGGACCGGCACGCGGCCGAAGCCGGCTTCTGGCGCGGGCGGCATGGCTGGGTGGTGGCCCTGCTGCCGTTCGTGCTGGGCCTGGCCCTGCTGCAATGGCTGTTCCACGACCGCTTGTTCGGACTGCCGTCGCTGCTGCTGGGGATCGCCACGCTGGTGATCTGCTGGGGCCCGCGCGACCTGGATCGCGATGTGGAAGCGGTGATCGACGCCGACGATGCGCCAACCCGGCACGCGGCCATCGGCCAGTTGCAGTCGGCCGGTGGCAGCCTGCATGAAGACCTTCCGTCGCTGGTGGAGGTGACCCTGCGCAACGCGCTGCGGCGCTGGTTCGCGGTGCTGTTCTGGTTCCTGCTGCTGGGCCCGGTGGGCGCGCTGGCGTACCGCCTGCTCGCCCTGCTGGCGGTCGGCCCGATGCGATCGCTGGCGGACGTGGAGACCGTGGTCGGCGCGCGCCAGGTGCTGTCGTGGCTGGAATGGCCGGTGGCGCAGCTGATGTCGCTGTCGATGGCGCTGGTGGGCAACTTCGATACCGCGTACAAGGCATGGCGCCAGGCGCACGGCAACCGCTGGACAGCCTCCACCGACTTCCTCGGCGCGGTGGCGCGTGCCAGCGTCAGCGCCGAGCTGCGCGAAGACGCGCACGATTACAGCGATGCAGGCATGGTGCCGGTCTGGCGGCGGTTGCCGGAACTGCGCGATGCGATGAGCCTGGTCTGGCGCATGCTGCTGCTGTGGATGGCGGCATTGGCGCTGCTGGTGATTGCCGGCTGGGTGACCTGAAGCGCACGCACCGTCGGTCCGGGCAACCCGTGCTTGATCGGCAGCGCCGGCCGTTGGCCGGCCCAGGCGGTCTATGCCGCGCCCGGAGCCAACAGGACAAATGGCATCCATGGCAGGTTGCGCATCACGGCATACCCCACCAGCACCACCAGCCAGACCATGGGATTGGCCAGGACCCGCATCAGCGGGTCCAGTGCCCGCATGCGCACGCCCGCGGTGTTGAGCAGCATCAGCAGCAGGAACGGCAGCGAGATCACCAGCAGTGGGTTCATCGCCATCGCGCCGGCCCAGTCCAGGTGCACCAGTGAGTACAGGCAGCGGGTACTGCCGCATCCAGGGCAGTACAGCCCGGTCAGTGCATACATCGGGCAGCCCGGCAGCGGGCTGTTGGCCGCGTACGGGCTGACGTGGCGCAGCACCACGGCGGCGCCAGCGGCCAGGGTGGCCGTGACCGCCAGGGGCGCCCAACGCGCGAGGGTGGAACGGGATGGCAGGGTCATGACGGCAGAACGGCCCGAGCCGGGCACCCTGGGCGGGTGCCGGACCGGGCCGTCCACGGGGCGATCAGTAGTTGCTGCCGCCCATCGCGCCGCCGACGCCCATCACCACCACCAGGATGATGTACAGGGTGATGGCGACCACGCCGATGATGGCCGACCACATGGCCCACTTCTTGGCGTTGTTCGACGATTCCTGCGCGCCGGCGATGTCACCGGCAGCGAGCTTGCCGTTGACCTGCGCGGCGTACACGATCGAGACGATGCCGGCCGGCAGGCAGCAGAACAGGGTGGTCAGGATCGCCCAGACCAGGTTGTTGGGGACTTGCGGGGCAGTGGCGTTCATCGGTGAAGCTCCATTTTCTCGGGTGGGTTGAACAAAGGATGTTTCACAGGTCGGAAAGAGCGCCCAGCGCGGCCATGCCGCCGAACAGGCCAAACCACGCCAGCAGCAGCACCGGCAGGGCCAGGGCCGAGGCCAATGCCCAGCCACCGGCCTTGCGCGATGCATCGTACGCACCGGCCAGGTCACCCGCCGCGCGGCGGCCATCGACCTGTGCCGCGTACACGATCGACACCACGCCCAACGGCAGGCAGCAGAACAGCGTCGTCAGGATCGCCCAGACCAGATGGTTGGGAACGACAACACCCGACGGGGCAGGCGGCGGTAAATGATTCACGTGCGACTCCATTCCATTGGTTGTCTCTTGGCATCTCCCAATGCCGAGTGACATCCCCTATGGGCGGTAATCTAACCGATGTTCCTGCCAATGTATGCGTTTACATGACCGCCGCTGGCGCCTTCCGGCGGATGCGGCAGGGACGGAAGGGCGCGCCATCGACGCCGTTGGCCTCCCGTTCCGCCAGCTTTGGCCGCTTTTATCCGTGATCGCCGCGCAGCGCGCGCACCTGCGCTTCCAGCCCTTCGGCGGTCGCGCTGGCACCGTCGACCGGCGCCGCGGCGATCACCTCGATGTGGGCGCGCAGGCGGCGCGGCACCCGCATGCGACCCAGCCGGCTGTCGCGCCGGCTCCACATGCTGGCCCACATGCCGCGCAGCGCCATCGGCACCACCGGCACCGGCCGCCGCTCCAGGATCTTCTCCACCCCGGACTTGAAGGCGGCCATTTCGCCGTCGCGGGTGAGCGCGCCTTCGGGGAAGATGCAGACCAGTTCGCCTTCGGCCAGCGCGCGGTCCACTTCATCGAACGCGGCCTGCATCAGCGCGGGGTCTTCACGCGCACCGGCAATCGGAATGGCTTTGGCGGTGCGGAAGATCCAACGCATCACCGGGATGTTGAAGATCTTGTAGTACATGACGAAGCGCACCGGGCGCGGGATCGTCGCCGACAGGATCAGCGCGTCCATGTAGCTGACGTGGTTGCACACGATCAGCGCCGCGCCCTCGTCGGGCACATGGGCTTCGATGCCGTGCGGGCGCAGCCGGTACAGGAAGCGCACCATCACCCAGCTGAGGAAGCGCATCAGGAATTCGGGGACGATGGTGAAGATGTAGATCGCCACCACGGCGTTGGCGATGGCCAGGGCCAGGAACAGCTGCGGGATGGTCCAGTGCAGGAACTTCTGCGTGGCCAGCGCGATCAGGGCGGCGGCGACGATGAAACCGGAGTTCTGGATGTTGAGCGCGGCGAACACGCGCGACATTTCCGACTTCGGCGTGCGGCTCTGGATCAGCGCGAACAGCGGCACCACGAAGAAGCCGGTGAACAGGCCGATGCCGACCAGGTCGATGATGATGCGCACGCTGCCCGGCGCCGCCACGAAGGCGGCCACGCCGAGGCCGGCGGTGGTCGCGGTGCCCGCGCGCGCGAAGTACAGGTCCAGCATGAAGGCGGTCATGCCGAACGCACCCAGCGGCACCAGGCCGATTTCAACGGTGCGCCCGGACAGCTTCTCGCACAGCAGCGAGCCCACGCCGGTGCCGACGGAGAACAGCGCCAGCGCGAAGATGTACAGGGTCGGCTGACCACCCAGGTTGACCACCGCATAGGTCGGCAGCTGCGAGGTAAGCATGGTGCCGACGAACCAGAACCAGGACACGCCGAGGATCGCGTTGGCCACGGCCTTCTGCTTCTTGGCCAGGCGCAGTACCGCGAGCGATTCGGGGATGGGGTTCCAGTTGATCTTCAGGTCCGGCGCGCCGGCGTCCACCCTGGGAATCATGCGTGCGGTGATGTTGCCGGCAATGGCCAGCGCGATCACCGCCGTTGCGGCCACGATCGGGCCATGGCTGCCGGCCAGGGTGAAGATGATGCCGCCGCTGATCATGCCGGTGAGGATCGACATCGAGGTGCCCATTTCGACCAGGCCGTTGCCGCCGGTGAGTTCTTCGGGCTTGAGTACCGAGGGCAGCACAGAATATTTCACCGGGCCGAACAGGGTGGACTGCAGGCCGGTGCAGAACAGCGCGACCAGCAGGACCGGCATGCTCTGGGTGAGGAAGCCGACCGCGGCCAGCGACATGATCGCGATCTCCATCGTGGTGGTGATCACGATCAGGCGCGATTTCTCCAGCTTCTCGGCGATCTGACCGGCCAGCGCGGAGAACAGGAAATAAGGCAGGATGAAGATGGCCGGCGCCAGCGTGGTGTACAGCGACTGCTCGGCCTGGCTGACGCCGAGGTAGAACAGCAGGCCGATGATGGCCTGGCGGTACACGTTGTCGTTGAACGCACCCAGCGACTGGACGATGAAGAACGGCAGGAAGCGGCGCTGCTTGAGCAGGGCGAACTGGCTATGGCCGGACATGGGATCTCCTTGCGAGCCGGCAGCCTACCATTCCAGGGGTCACACCCGACATCAGCGCGGCGGGGACCTGCCGCCGATTTCATTCGCGGCCGCGCGCAGCTTCGGCAGCAGGCGCAGCATCAGGCCGATCTGGGTGCGGATCAGCTGCAGCTTGGGCGGCATGTCGTCGCTCAGCTGCTCCAGCTGTTCGGCCAGGGCGCGGTCGCTGTCGTTGCCGTCTTCGGGAACGGGCTCGCGCCGTTCCAGGGCGGCGGCGATCTGCTGCATGGCCTGCTGCACGCGTTCGCCGCTGGAGCGGGCGAGCGGATCCTGGGCGTAGCTGTCGAGCTGGGCACGATGGGCGCCGAGCGCGGAGAGGTGGCCGAGCAGGGTGTTGGACAGGGCAAGGAAACGGAAGCCGGCGTCGAGGTTGCCGCGCACGTGGCCGGGCTCGCGCAGCATGTTGGACAGGGCGGTGGACAGGGCGACGTCGGCGTTGTGCATGTCGCGGCGCGCGATGCGGTAGGCCAGGTCGTCCTGCATGCCGCTGCCGTACTGGCCGAGCACGGCCTGCAGGTAGCCGGCGCAGCGCTGCAGCACGCGGGCCATGACCAGGTCGAGGCGGCGGCCCTGCCAGTCGGGCAGGATCAGGAACGCGGCGGCCGCGGCGATGGCGCAGCCGAGCAGCGTGTCGACCAGGCGCGGCCAGATCAGCAGGAAGCCGTCGCCGATCAGGTTGAAGCAGGTCAGCGCCATGACGGTGATGGCCGCGGAGGCGACCAGGTAGCGGTCGCTGCGGGTGAAGAAGAACAGCAGGGCCGAGAGCAGGGCGATCAGCAGTTCGATGCGCAGGTCGTGGAACAGCTGCAGCAGCGCCCAGGTGAGGACCAGGCCGATCAGGGTGCCGGCGATGCGTTGGGCCAGGCGTTGCCGGGTGGCACCGAAGCTGGGGCGGCAGACGAACACGATGGTGAGCAGGACCCAGGAGCCGTTCTGGGTGTTGAACAGGCGGATGGCGATGAAGCCGACGATGAGGGCCAGTGCCATGCGCAGGCCGTGGCGGAACAGCACCGAGCCGGGGGTGAGCTGCTGGCGGATGCGGACGCCCATTTCGCGCAGGGTGTGCGGGTTGGTGTCGCGCAGGCGGGTGTCGACGTTGTCGAGGGTGGATTCGGACCGTGCCGCTTCGGCCAGGCGACGTTCGATGCTCTGCAGGTTCTGCCCGAGCAGGTCGAGCGAGGACAGCAGGCGCTGCCACTGTGGGTTGTGCTGGGCGCGCAGCCAGGCGAGCGAGTCGGTGAGGTCGGCGGTGGCCTGGCGGGTGCGCTCGCCGTAGTCGAAAGGACGGCGCAGCCGGATGGCGGTGCCGAGACTGGCGCAGGCCTCGCCCTGCAGCGCGAGCAGGCGCTGGCAGCGGTACAGCACGTCGCTGTGGAAGAAGGCGTCGGTGAGCGCGCCGTAGGGATAGTGGGACGAGCTGGCGCGTTCGTGGAAGTCCTGCGCCATGTAGTACAGGCGCAGGTAGAGGCCGGACTGCACGCCGGGCCGGCCGGAGCGGCCGAAGCGGGCCAGGATCGCGGTCTTGGCGATGTTGAGGGCTTCGACCACGCGGCGGTTCTGTTCGGCCAGGGCGAGCTGGCGCTTCTGAACGTCGGCATCGCGGACCGGTTCGAACAGGTCGGCCTTGAGCTGGAGGTAACGGCCGAGTTCGAGGAAGACGCGGGCGACGCGTTCGCGCACGGGGCGGTTGGCGAACAGCGCGGTCCAGAGGATGGAGAGCAGGCCGTACCAGAGCGCACCGGCGAGCAGGTGGCTGACCGCGCTGAAGGCCTGGGCGCGGTCGGCGGCACCATGCTGCTCGAGGCCGATCATGGTGTAGATGGCGAGGGTGACGGTGGCCTGGGCGATGGAGGCGTAGCGCTCACCGAGCGCGCCGAGCAGGGTCAGGCCGAAGGTGGCCACCGCGAGGGCGGCGATGAACAGCCAGGGCCAGGCGAACAGTTCGACCACGGCGGCGGCGGCCAGCACGAAGCAGAGCAGGGACAGCGCGACGGACTTGGTGCGGCCCCACCAGTTGTCGTCGGTTTCGGCAATGGCGCTGGCGATGATGCCGAGGAACACGCCCGGCAGGGCGGGCAGCTGGTCCAGGTGCCAGCACACGCCCATGGCGACCGACAATGCGATGAACACCCGCAGGCCATAGCTGGCCTTTTCATGCGCCCAGAGGCGAGTCAGGCGGGATTCTCGGGCGGACATGCGGACTCGTGGGGCGGGGGCGCCTCATTATTGCGTCATCGCAGTGAAGTCGACATAGCCGGTTGGTAGCAGCCCAACCGGGCAGACGCGGTGCCTAGGGCGCGGCGACCGCAGGCAGCGCCATGCCGGGCAGCGTGCAGTGCAGGGCGGCTTCCCGATAGCCGAGGCTGCCGGGGTTGCCCGGCATGCGCGGGACATCCTCGGTTGCCGTGACCGTGGTCTGGAGGTTCCTGCCTTCCGGACCGATCACCGCCATCAGCCGCGAGAGCAGGGGGCTGCGGTATCCGGCCTCGGGCATCACCAGGCAGGCGCGGACCTTGCGGTCTGCGACGCTGGCCACGCGGCGTTCGAACGCCTGCGCGAACGCTTCCTCGTCGGCGACGGTTTCCGGCGGCGCCAGCAGGCTGCCTTCGACCTTGTACTGGACCGCGCCCGGCTCGAACAGGAACACCATCAGATCGCTGCCGGGAAACGCCGCCGTGTCGCCGCAGGACTCCTCGCGGGGCGACGTCGCCAGCGGGTAGGTCACGCCGTCGGCACCGATCCGCCGTGCCTCCAGGGCGCAGCGGCCGCTGGTGGTGGTCATGGCAAACTCGTAGTCCATGCCGGCGACCGGGATGAACGCCATGCTGAGGCCCCGTTTGCAGTACGCAGTACTGGTCAGGTAGCTGGCATAGACCGACGCAGGCAGACCGGCAGGCACCGTGATCTCATGGAAGTAGGGCTTGGTACGGCTGAACATGCCCGTGCTGCCGCTCACCTGGCGTGAGTAGCTGGTGTCTGGCATGCCGATGCGCAGGTTGTCGGGTGCCTTGAGCAGCCCCGGGGCGACCCGGATGTCGTGCGACTCGCCGGGCTCGGGGCGCTTGCCGCATTGGCGACGGGTGATCACCGAAACACTGGCGCCGTTGGTACTGAAAACGCGCACCCGGGCGGTGCCGGTAGCCTGGAGGTCAGGTGCCGTCGTCGCGGGCGCTTCCGCTGCCTCGGCGGCTGCAGGGGTCTGGGCACCTGCAAGGGGGCAGAACAGGGAAAGCAGCAGAACGGTCTGAAGACGCATGTAGAAAATCCAACCTCCGTGTCATGAACGCCCTGTCGACCGTGACGCCACGGCAGGGCGGCGCGCAGTATAGCCAAAGCCCGCACACACCGCCCGTTCCACGCCGACCTGTTTACAGGTCGAACCGCACGCTTACCGCGAACGTGCGTGGCAGGCCGATGCCGGCATTCGACCAGTACTTCCTGTTGCCCAGGTTCTCCACGCCGGCGCGCCAGGTGAGCGGGTGGCCGCTGACCTGCATGCGGTAGCCGATACCGGCGTTGAACAGGGTGTAATCGGGCAGTTTGAGGGCGTTGTCGGCGTCGTAGTAGACATCGCCGTAGTAACGCGCCACGGCGTAGACGTCCATGCCGTCGACCCAGGGCAGCTGGTAGTTGGCGTGCATGACGCCGTTCCAGCGCGCTGCGCCGGTGGTGCGGTTGCCCTGCTGGCTGGCGCTGTCGGGCGAAAGCTTGTCGTAGGTGGGGTCGAGCCAGGTGACGCCGCCGCCCACGGTGAAGGCGTCGGTCAGGTGCACGGCGCCGCTGGCTTCGATACCTTCGTACAGGGTGATGCCGTCCTGCACCAGCAGCACCCCGGCCGGGGTGATGCGGTCGATGTTGGCGCCGCGCTCGAGGCGGAAGGCGGCCAGGTTGGCGTTCCAGCGCGCGTACTCCATCTTTGCGCCGATTTCGTACTGCCTGCTGATGGTCGGGTCGAGCACGTCGCCGGCATTGATGTAGTCGCTGCCCACCCGGTTGCCTGCTTCGAGCGATTCGACGTAGCTGGCGTACAGCGTGACCTCCTCGGCCGGCTTGTACATCACCGCGTAGGTGGGGGTGACCGGGTAGGTGTGGTAACTGCCCTTGTTCTCGAAGTCGTTGTAGCGCGCGCCCGCCAGCAGCGACCAGCCGCGGCCGACATCGACGGTGTCGCTGACGAACACGGCCTGCTGGATGGTCTCACTGCTACGTGTCAGCACCTGCGAGCCGACCGCGTCATGGCGCAGGGTCGGGCGCTGGTACAGGTTGCCACGGCCGATCGTGCTCCATTCGTACGGGCGATCCCAGCCGAGCCCGGTCTGGTGCGAGACGCCCGCCACCAGCTGGTGCGACAGCGGCCCGGTGTGGAAGCGGCCCTGCACGATGGCCTGGGCCAGCTTCCATTCGCTCTTGCCGCCCAGCTCGTAGACGTTGACGTCGTAGTCGCCGTTGACGTCGTCAATGTAGGCGAAGATCTTGTTCACGTCGTTCCACGACGAGGTGTAGCCATAGCTGAGGCTGGCCTTCCAGTCGTTGTTGATCTGCCAGTCCAGCGCCGTGGACAGCAGGCTGGAGCGGGTGTCGTAGAAGGTGCCGGGGATGGCGTTGTCGACATCACCGGCGATCGGGCGCGGCAGTCCGGTCAGGCCGATGAAGTAGTACTGCGGCGACTCTTCGCTGAGGTCGCGTTGCTGGAACACGCCATCGAAGGTCCAGGTGAGCGAATCGCCCAGCCGCGCATCCAGCGACAGCGCGCCGACCTTGCGGTCCACCTCGCCACCGTTGAAGGTTTCGCCTTTCTCCTGGTACGCGTTGAAGCGGTAGCCGAACATCTCCGCGTTGCCGAAGCGGCCGCCGGCATCGACCTGGCCACTGACGATGCCCTGCTCGCGCCAGCCGAGCTGCGCGGCGAAGGTCGGGCTGTCGGTGGGCTTCTTCGTGACGTAGTTGATGATGCCGCCGGGCTGGCCGAAGCCGTACATGAAGCCGCCCGGACCCTTGAGCAGCTCCACCTGCTCCATCACTTCCAGCGGCCACTCCGTGCCCCACGAGGACACCTGCAGGCCGTTGACACGGTAGCTGTCGTAGCTGAGATCGATGCCGCGGTTGCGGATCGGCGAGCTCCAGCCACTGGCATAGGCGCTGACCTGGGTGACCACCGAGGGGTCGGTCAGGAACGCTTCGCCCAGCGACACCACCTGGCGCTGTTCGATGTCTTCGCGGCCGACGACGGAGATCGCAAATGGCGTATCGCGTAGCGCACGGTCGCCGAGCGCGCCGGTGTCGGCATGGGTGCGCTCACCGGTCACCCTGATCGCATCCAGTTCGGTGGCCGCGCGCGTGCTCTGGGCGTGGGCCGCACAGGCGAGGGACAACGACAGCGCAAGCAGGGCCGGGCGCAGGGCGCGGCGCGGAAGGGTGGAGACAGGCATCTAGCGGGGGTCCTCTGCGGACAGCAGCACACCGTCCGCGATCAGTTGAAAGCGGAAGAAGAGGGCGTGGCTGAGTCGGGGCACTGTCCGCAGGAGGCGGAATCAGCGCGATGCGCGACGCGCGGCAGGACCGTGGCTGATGCGAATTGTTCTCTTTTGAGTGGTCCGCGTCAAATGATTGCCAGGGACGCCGCCAAGAGCGTACCGACCAACGGTCGGTACCTACCGGGATTGCGAACACCACGGATGTAGGACCACGAACGCATGGGCCGAGAATGCATGGGCCAGGAATGCATGGACCGCGGTAGCGCACGACCGTTGGTCGTGCGGCGCCGCGCAGCGGCGGGCGTTACGCGCGCGCTGCCCGCCTTACCAAGGCCTTCTCTCGCCGGCGCGCGCGCCAGCCGCGCCAGTGCTGCTGCAGGCACGAGAAGATCACATACAGCGCCGGCGTGCTGAGCAGGGTCAGGCTCTGCGAGAACAGCAACCCGCCGATCATCGCGATGCCCAGCGGCCGGCGCAGCTCGGACCCTTCGCCCAGGCCGATCGCCAACGGCACCGCGGCCAGGATCGCCACCATGGTGGTCATCATGATCGGGCGGAAGCGCACGATGCTGGCTTCGCGCACCGCTTCCAGCGGGCTCTTGCCGTGATCGCGCTGGGCCACCACCGCGAAGTCGATCATCATGATCGCGTTCTTCTTGACGATGCCGATCAGCAACACCAGCGCGATCATCGAGATCACCGACAGCTCTGTGTTGGTCACGAACAGCGCCAGCAGCGCGCCCACGCCCGCTGCCGGCAGCGTGGACAGGATGGTGACCGGATGCACCAGGCTTTCATACAGCATGCCCAGTACCAGGTAGACGGTGATGATGGCCGCCAGCACCAGGATCAGCATCGAGTTCGGGTTGAGCTGCACGTTGAAGCCGCCGCCGTCGCTGATGCGGATGTCGCCTGGCAGGCGCAGTCCGTCCACGGTGGCCTTGATGATCGCCTCGCCTTCGCCGGTGCTCACGCCCGGGGCCAGGTTGTAGCTCAGGTCCATGGTGGTGTACTGGTTCTGGTGGGTGATCTGCGGCGGCGCCAGCCCCGGCACCTGCCGTGCCACCGCGGTGATCGGAATCATCTCGCCATTGCCGGCGCGCACGTGGATCTCGTCCAGCGCACGCGGGGTGGCGGTCTGTTCCGGCATCGCGTTGACCACCACGCTGTACTGGTTGATGTCGGAGTAGATCGTGGAGATCTGGCGCTGGCCGAACGCGCCGTACAGCGCGCCATCGATCGCACCCACCGAAACGCCCAGGCGTGCGGCCTTGGCGCGGTCGATCTCGATGTTCTGGCGCAGTCCGGCGGTGTCGACGTCGGTTCCGACGTCGCGCAGCATCGGGTTCTTCTTAAGCGCGGCCTGCACCTTGGGCAGCCACTCCTGCAGCTGGGCCAGGTCGTTGCCCTGCAGCGACACGCGGTACTGCGCACCCTGGCTGTTGCCGCCGCCGCCGTCGCTGGGAAGGTCCTGGATCGCGCGCAGGCGCAATTCCAGGTCCGGGTAGCGGTCGGCCTTGGCACTCAGTCGGGCCAGTGCCTGCGCCGTCGTTTCGCGACGACCCTCCTTGCGGGTCTTCAGCTCGATGTTGAACTGCGCGCTGGAGCCCTGGCGGCCGCTGCCCAGGCGCACGCCGACGGTCTTCACGGCCGGGTCGGCCATCAGCATGTCGGTGATGCGGCGCTGGCGGTTGACCATGTCTTCAAACGAAACGGTGGCGCTGGAGTTGGCGCGGCCCCAGATCAGGCCGGTGTCCTGCGGCGGGAACGAACCCTTCTTGACCGCGCCGGCCAGCATCACCGTGGCCACGATCAGCAGGATCGGGGTCAGCGACAACAGCAGCGCGTGGCGCAGCGAGAAATCCAGGCACACCGTGTACACGCGCAGCATGCGGTCGTGCGCGGCATCCAGGAAGCGGCCGATCCGCGACGGTTTGTCCGGCTCGTTGTGCGCGCTCAGGAAACGGCTGCACAGCGCCGGGGTAAGCGTCAGCGAGACGATCATCGAGACCACGATCGCCGCGACCAGGGTCACGGTGAACTCGCGGAAGAAGGCGCCGACCATGCCGCTGGCGAACAGCAGCGGAATGAACACCGCCACCAGCGAGGCGGTGATCGAGACGATGGTGAAGCCGATCTCGCGCGCGCCGGTCAGCGCCGCCTGCATGCGCGGCATGCCCTCGTCGAGGTGGCGCATGATGTTTTCGATCACCACGATCGCATCGTCGACCACGAAGCCGATCGCGATCACCAGCGCCAGCAGGCTCAGGTTGTTCAGGGTGAAGCCGAACACGTACATCACCAGTGCCGCACCGGCCAGCGACAGCGGCACGGTGATCGCCGCGATCAACGTCGGCGCCAGCCGGCGCAGGAACAGCGCCATGGTCAGCACCACCATCGCCAGGCTGATCAGCAGGGTGATCTGCACTTCATGCAGCGACGAGCGGATGGTCGGGGTGCGGTCGAAGTACGGGGTGAGCGTGGTGCCTGGCTGCAGGTAGTCGCGAAGCATCGGGATCTGCGCCTTGACCCGGTCCACGGTCTCCACGATGTTGGCCCCGGCACGGGTGAACACGTACATCACCACGGCCGGTTTGTGGTCGAACCACGCCGCCTGGTAGGCGTCCTGCTGGCCGTCGTAGACGGTGGCCACGTCCTTCAGGCGGATCACCCGGCCGTCGTCCTGGGTCTTGATCACCAGGTTGGCGAAGTCGGCCGCGCGCGCCACCGAATCGTTGGCGATGATCGCCGTGGTGGTATTGCCGTCGGTCAGGAAGCCGGTCGGCGAGGTCACGTTGGCGGCGCGCACCGCATTGCGCAGGTCATCCGGGGTGAGGTTGAGCGCATTGAGCAGGCGCAGGTTGACGTCCACCCGCACCGCCGGGGTGGAGGCACCGGCGATGTCCACCGACGACACCCCGCTGATCTGGCGGATGCGCTGGGCCAGCAGCGAATCGGCCACGTTGTACAGCTCATCGGCCGACTGCGTCTGCGAGGTCAACGCAATGGCGATCACCGGATCGTCGTTCGGGTTGGCCTTCTGGAACATCGGCGAACCCAGCCCGGAGGGCAGGTCGGCCTGGGCCGAGTTGATCGCGGTCTGCACGTCCAGCGCGGCCGAATCGATGTCCACCCCGCTCTGGAAGATCATGAAGACCAGCGAGCTGCCTTCGGAACTGGAGGAGCGCATCTGGTCCACGCCGGGCAGCTGGCCTAGGTGGCGTTCCAGCGGGGCGGTGACCGTGGAGGCCATGGTGGTGGCGTCCGCGCCGGACTGGCTGGCGTGCACGAAGATCACCGGGATCTGGATGTTCGGCAGTGCCGACACCCCCAGCTTCAGGTAGCACATCAACCCCACCACGAACAGGCCGATGGCCAGCAGCGCGGTGCCGATCGGGCGGCGGATGAACGGACCGGAGATGTTCACGCGCGGTCCTGGGCGGCGGCGTGGCGCAGCGCGCGCTGTTCACGGCGCTCGCGCAGCCATTCCGAATAGCGCTCCATGTACAGGTAGATCACCGGCGTGGTGTACAGCGTGACCAGCTGCGAGATCAGCAGGCCGCCGACGATGGCGATGCCCAGCGGGCGGCGCAGCTCCGAACCGATGCCGGTGCCCAGCGCCAGCGGCAACGCGCCCAGCATGGCCGCGGCGGTGGTCATCATGATCGGGCGGAAGCGCAGCAGGCAGGCGCGGCGGATCGCTTCGTGCGCGTTGGCACCGGCGCGGCGCGCCTCGATGGCGAAGTCCACCATCATGATGCCGTTCTTCTTGACGATGCCGATCAGCAGCACGATGCCGACGATGCCGTCCACCGACAGGCTCAGACCACACACCATCAACGCCAGCAGTGCGCCCACGCCGGCCGGCGGCAGGGTCGAGATGATCGTGATCGGGTGGATGTAGCTCTCGTACAGCACGCCGAGCACGATGTAGATCACCACCAGCGAGGCCAGCAGCAGCCACACCACGTCGGTCTGGCTGCCGGTGAACTCGGCGGCCTTGCCGATGAACTGCGCGTGCACCTGCGCCGGCATGTCCAGGCTGGCGCGGGTTTCCTCAATCGCCTTGACCGCATCGGACAGCGAATAGCCCGGGGCAATGTTGAACGACACCGTCACCGCCGGCAGCTGCTGCTGGTGGCTGACCACCAGCGGGGTGCTGGTGACCTTGCCTTCGGCCAGCGCGGCGAGCGGAATGATGTTACCGGCACCCACCGGGATGCCGGTGTTCTGCGCGCCGATTCCGGTGGCGGTGGACGAGTTGGACGAGGTGACCTGTCCGAAGTTGGTCGCGTTGCTGCCGGTCAGCGCGCCGGCGCCGTTGGAGGCCACCGCCAGCTGGTTCATCAGGGCGGTGCTGGTGCGGAACTCCGGTGCCACTTCCAGCACCACGCGGTACTGGTTGAGCTCGGTGAAGATGGTCGAGATCTGGCGCTGGCCGAAGGCGTCGTACAGGGTGTCGTCGATGGTCTGCATCGGCACGCCCAGCACGCTGGCCTTGTCGCGGTCGATGTTCAGTTCCAGCGCGCGGCCCTGGTTGGACAGATTGTTGTCCACGTCGGCCAGCTCCGGACGCTGGCGCAGCGCCTCGGTCAGGCGGGTGGCCTGCAGCGCGACCTGCGCGCTGTCCACGTCCGACAGCGAGTACTGGTACTCGGTCGCGGCCACGCGGGTATCCAGGGTCACGTCCTGGACCGGCTTGAGGTACAGCGCCACCCCGGGGATGCCGGCCACGGCTTTCTGCAGGCGCGGCAGGATGTCCTCCAGCCCGTCGCGGTCGCCGCGCTCCTTCAGCACGATCGACAGTTGGCCCTGGTTGAGCGTGGGGTTCATGCTGCCGGCGCCAATAAAGGCGGCCACGCCGGTCACCGCCGGGTCGCTGTGCAGCGCTTCGGCCACGGCCTTGGTGCGCTGTTCCATCTGCGGGAAGGCGATGTTCTGGTCGGCCTGCACGACGCCGGTGATCAGCCCAGTGTCCTGCTCGGGCAGCAGACCCTTGGGAATGACGATATAGAGCACCACGGTCAACACCAGCGCCCCGGCGGCCACTGCCAGGGTCATGCGCTGGTGCTCCAGCACCCAGTCCAGGCTGCGCTCGTACAGGCCGACGGTGCGGCTCCAGACGGTGCGCTTGCCGGCTGCGGCGGTGCGCTCGTGCGCGTCGTCGCCTTCAGGCAATGCGTCGGGCTTGAGCAGGTAGGCGCACATCATCGGGGTGAGCGTCAGCGAGATCAGCATCGACAGCACCACCGCGATGCTCAGCACCCACGCAAACTCATGGAACAGCCGCCCGGTCACACCCGGCATCAGCAGCAGCGGCAGGAACACCGCCACCAGCGAGACGGTCAGCGAGAGCACGGTGAAGCCGATCTGGCGCGCGCCGATCTCGGCCGCTTCCGGGCCGCTCTTGCCCTGTTCGATGTAGCGCACGATGTTCTCGATCATCACGATCGCATCGTCGACCACGAAGCCGGTGGCCACCACCAGCGCCATCAGCGACAGGTTGTCCAGCGACATGCCGGCAAACGCCATCACCCCGAAGGTACCGGCCAGCGACAGCGGCACCGCCACCGACGGAATGATCGTGGCCCACAGCCGGCGCAGGAACACGAAGATCACCGCCACCACCAGGCCGATGGTGAGGATCAGGGTGAACTGCACTTCATGCACCGAGGCACGGATGGTTTCGGTGCGGTCGGAGAACACCTCCAGCTGCACGTCGGCCGGCAGTACGTTCTGCAGCTGCGGCAGCAGCGCGCGGATGCGTTCCACCGTCTGCACGATGTTGGCACCGGGCTGGCGGCGGATCTCCAGCAGCACCGCCGGCTTGCCATCGGCCCAGGCGGCGAGCTGGTCGTTCTCGACCCCGTCGATCACCTGCGCCACGTCCGACAGCCGCACCGGTGCGCCGTTCTTGTAGCTGATGATGGTCTCGCGGTACTCGGCGGCGCTGGTCAGCTGGTCGTTGGTGCCGATGCTGTAGGACTGGGTCTTGCCGTTGAGCGAGCCCTTGGGTGCGTTGACGTTGGCCTGGGTCAGCGCGCTGCGCAGGTCTTCCAGGGTCAGGCCCATGTTGGACAGCTGCGCCGGGTTGACCTGGATGCGCACGGCCGGGCGCACGTTGCCGGCGATCGAGACCAGGCCCACGCCCTGCACCTGCGACAGGCGCTGGGCCAGGATCGAGTCGGCGTAATTGTTCACATCGCGCAGCGGGCGCGTGTCGGAGGTGAGCTTGAGGGTGATGATCGCCGCGTCGGCCGGGTTCACCCGGTTGTAAACGGGCTGGTAGGGCAGCGACGAGGGCAGGGTGGCCTGGCGGATCGCCGCCTGCACGTCCTGCGCGGCGATGTCGATGTCCCGGTCCATCGAGAACTGCAGGATGATCGTGGACAGGCCGGCCGACGAGTCGGAGGTCATCAGCTCCAGCCCGGAGATCTGCCCGAACTGGCGCTCCAGCGGCGTGGTCACCAGCGAGGCCATGGTGGTGGCGTTGGCACCCGGATACTGGGTGGTGACTACCAGGCTGGGCGCATCGATTTCCGGCAGCGCCGACACCGGCAGCTGGCGGTAGCCGAGGATGCCGAGCAGCAGCAGGCCCGCCATCAACAGCGAGGTGGCGATGGGGCGGCGGATGAAGATCGTCGAAAAGCCCACGGGCGGATCCTTGCTGTTACGTCACGCTGCGATGCGGAGAGCCCACGCCGGAACCAGGTCCGGCGTGGAAGACGGGGAACGCGCGGTCAGCGCGGGCCACCGCCACGGCGGCCACCCGGACCCTGCTTCTGCTGGGCGGCCTTGAGTTCGGCTTCGGTCGGCGCGGCCGGGGTTTCGCCCGGCTTCAGCGCGGTCACCTTGCTGCCCGGCTTGAGCCGGAACTGGCCCTCGCTGACCACGCGCTCGCCGCCCTTCAGCCCTTCGGTGATCTGCACCGCGCTGTCGCCCACTTCCACGCCGCTCTTCACCGTCTGCATGGCCACGGTGTCGTCCGGCTTGACGATGTAGACGTATTCGCCGTCCGGGCCGCGCATCACCGCCTGGGTGGGAATGACCACGCCGCCGGCGATGGTCCGCAGCTGCATGCGCACGTTGACGAACTGGCCCGGCCACAGCGTGTTGTCGGTGTTGTCGAACACCGCGCGGGCGCGGAAGGTGCCGCTGTCGCTGCTGATCTGGTTGTCCACCACGTCCAGCCTGCCGCCGTCGGTGAGCACGTGGGCGTCGTTGCGGTCCAGCGCGGCAATGGCGACCGGGCCGGCCTGCTGGGCCTGGCGCACGTCCGGCAGCTGGCGTTCCGGCAGGTTGAACACCACGTGGATCGGGTGGATCTGGGTCAGCGTGACCAGCGCGGTGCCGGCGCTCACCACGTTGCCCGCGTCCACCGCGCGGATGCCCGCGATGCCGGAGATCGGCGCGGTCACCCGGGTGTACTGCAGCTGCACCTGGGCCGCACGCATGCTGGCCTCGTTGGCCGACACCGCGCTTTCATACTGGGCCACCTGGTTGCGCTGCGTGTCCAGGTCGGTCCTGGCCACGTACTGGCGGTATTCGGGCGAGTTGGAGCGCTGGTAGTTGGAGCGCGCCGTGGCCAGCAGGGCCTAGTTCTGCTTCTTGGCGGCGGCGGCCTCGTCGAAGCTGGCCTGCAGGGTGCGCGGGTCGATCTGCGCCAGCAGGTCGCCCTGTTTCACTTCCTGGCCTTCCTTGAAGTTGATGCTGATCAGCTGGCCACCCACCTGCGGGCTGACGGTGACCGTGTTCATCGCACTGACCGTGCCCAGCGCGCTGGCGTACACCGGCACGTCCTGGCGCGCCGCATCGATCACGGTGACCGGCACCGGGCCGTTGTCGCGCTCGCCGTCCCTGCCGGCCTCGGCCTGCGGACCGGCCTTGGCATCCTTACCCTTGCCGCCGCCGAGCATGCGCATGCCCACCAGCCCCACCACCAGCACTGCAATCACCAGCAGCACGATCTTCCAGAAACGCGACATTCAAAAACTCCTGAGGCTGGCGAAGGGCAGGGCCCGGTTGGCAGGGTGAAAGCATACCTGCCGCCCGCGACCTTTCATGCATGACGGATGGGACGGGCGGTCAGACCGGGAAGCGCCGCCAAGGTTCAACGGGCACCGCCGGTCGGTCTGCTGCCGTCCGGGAAACGCCTGGAGACGCGGAAAGTTACAGCGAAAACCACCCTGATGCCCTACATTCAGGTTCATCCCCTCGACGCGCCTTGGAGACCCCCGAATGCCCCGTCTGTCGCTGCTGCTGTCCGCCCTGCTGCTTGCTTCGCCCGCGCTGGCCGCCACCGCCCCGGCCGAGCGCCCGGAAGTCACCGCCGCCGCCGCCCGCCTGCAGGCCCAGGTCGTGCAGTGGCGCCGCGACTTCCACCAGCACCCGGAGCTCTCCAACCGCGAGGAGCGCACCTCGGCCAAGGTCGCCGAACAGCTGCGCGCCATGGGCCTCAAGCCGAAGACCGGCATCGCCCATCACGGCGTGGTGGCGATCATCAAGGGTGGCAAACCGGGCCCGCGCATCGCCCTGCGTGCGGACATGGACGCGCTGCCGGTGACCGAGCAGACCGGCCTGCCGTTTGCCTCCAAGGCCACCAGCACCTACCGCGGCGAGGAGGTCGGCGTGATGCACGCCTGCGGTCACGACGCGCACACCGCCACCCTGCTCGGCGTGGCTGATGCGCTGGTAAAGATGCGCGAAAACCTGCCCGGCGAAGTGATGCTGATCTTCCAGCCCGCCGAAGAAGGGGCGCCGCCGCCGGAAGGGGGCGGGGCGGCGCTGATGCTCAAGCAGGGCCTGTTCGCCGATTTCAAGCCGGATGCGGTGTTCGGCCTGCATGTGTTTTCCAGCGTCCAGGCGGGCCAGATCGCAGTGCGCGGCGGCCCGCTGATGGCGGCCTCGGATCGCTTCGGGATCAAGGTCATCGGCCGCCAGACCCATGGCTCGGCACCGTGGAACGGGGTGGATCCGATCGTCGCCACCGCCGACCTGGTCGGCACCGCGCAGACCATCGTCAGCCGCCGCTCCAACATCTCCAAGCAGCCGGCGGTGGTGTCCTTCGGCGCGATCAAGGGCGGCATCCGCTACAACATCATTCCCGACGAAGTGGAGATGGTGGGCACCATCCGCACCTTCGACGAGGGCATGCGCCAGCAGATCTTCGCCGACCTGCGCAACGTGGCCGAGCACACCGCAGCCGCGCATGGTGCCAAGGCGGAGACCGAGATCTTCGAAGCCGAAGGCAACCCGGCCACGGTCAACGACCCGGCGCTCACCGCGCGCATGCTGCCCAGCCTGCAGGCCGTGGTCGGCGAGGCCAACGTCTACGAGCCGCCGCTGCAGATGGGCGCCGAGGACTTCTCGCTGTACGCCCAGCAGGTACCGGCCATGTTCTTCTTCGTGGGTTCCACTAGCGAAGGGATCGACCCGGCCAAGGCCCCGGCCAACCATTCGCCGAAGTTCCTGCTGGATGAAAAGGCGCTGGATGTCGGCCTGCGCGCGCTGCTGCAGGTCAGCCTGGATTACCTCAACGCGCCGAAGGGCTGACGCGACACGGACGACATGGGCCGCACGACCAACGGTCGTGCGCTACCGCGGGGTGGCAGGGGCCGCACGACCAACGGTCGTGCGCTACGGCGGGGTGTACGCGGGGTGCGGGTGATCGGGTGGCATCTCGATATCCGTGCGGCGACCGGACGTCAATCGCGCGCCCACGCCCCACCGGTAGGGCCCGACCGTTGGTCGGGCCGCGGCGCACCGCGCCGGGCCGTTGAACTTACTGCCGCAGGTCGCGCACGGTCCGCGCCGGCTGCTCGATCCCCGCCGTGGCGCGCCACGGGTTGATGTCCAGTCCGCCACGGCGCGTGTAACGCGCTTCCACTTCCAGCCACTCCGGCCGGCAGCGCAGGCTGATCTCGTTGAAGATGCGCTCCACGCACTGCTCGTGGAATTCGGCGTGCTCGCGGTAACTCACCAGATAGCGCAGCAGGCCTTCGCGGTCGATGCGCGGGCCGCGGTAACGCACGCTCACGCTGGCCCAGTCCGGCTGGCCGGTGACCGGGCAGTTGGACTTGAGCAGCGCCGAGCTCAACGTTTCGGTCACCACCTGCCCGGCATTGGACGACAGGTATTCCGGTGCCGGCGGGCCGTAGCGTTCAATCACCACGTCCAGCGCATCCACGGATTCGCCTTCGGCATCGTCCACCAGCGGCGGCACCCCGACCACCACGTTCACCACCGCGCCGGCGCAGGCCGACAGGTCGCCGGCAATCCGCTGCAGGGCCTGTGCATCGTCATCGAAGCGGGTGCTGTTGAGCGAGTTGAGATACAGCTTGAACGACTTGGATTCGATCAGGTTCGGCGAGGTGCACGGCACGCTGATGGTCGCCACCGCCACCCTCGGCTTGCCGCGGCTGTCCAGCCAGCTCAGCTCGTAGGCCTGCCAACGGTCATGGCCGACGAACGGCAGGTTGGCGTCGTCCACCCCGATCTCCTCGCGCGCGGCGCGGCGGGGGATCGGGAACAGCAGGGTGGGGTCGTACTGGGAGGGGTAAGCAACCTCGCGACCGAGGCTGGAGTCCTGGGGGGTATTCATGCCCCCATTTTAGCGTGCGCGACGGGTCTGCCGGAGCCCTGTTCAGAAACCCTCCCGAATCCTTCACGCCCGCGCCATGCCCCATTAACAAGGCCTGTGACACCTTGCGATCCAGGTTGTCATATCCAGAAAGGGAGCGCGTGGATGAGTACCGATAAGAAAGCCGATTTCTCCGGTGTCAAAGCCAGCGTCGATACCACTGCACAACAGGTGGAAAAGGCCGATTTTTCCGGCGTGACCGCGTCCGTGGACAGCACCGCCGAGCTGGTGGGCGGTAGCAGCTACACCGTCAAGAGCGGCGACTCACTGTCGAAAATCGCAAAGAACGAACTGGGCGACGGCAACGCCTGGCAGAAGATCTTCGAGGCCAACCGCGACGTGCTGGACGACCCCGACAAGATTTTCCCCGGCCAGGTCCTGAAGTTGCCGCCCAAAGCCTGATCCCACCCGAACTGCACGTCATCCAGTCCCACGGAGAAACTCCATGAAGCACACGTCCATCAGTACCGCCGTCCTCACCGCCCTGCTCGCTGCTGCTGCGCTGGCCGGTTGCAAGAAGAACGATGACACCGTCGACAACAATGCCCAGCCGGCAGCCACCACCCCGGCGCCGATGACCCCAGCCGCCCCGGCTGAGCCGGCCCCGCAGCCGATGACCGCCGCTGCTCCGGTCAACGTGTCCGCCGTCACCGTCGGCAAGACCGCCGCAGCCGACAAATCCGTGACCCCGGTCGCCCTGTTCGGACCGAAGGACGTCATCATCATCTCGGTGCGCACCGACGGTACCGCAAGCAACGCCAACGTGGGTGCCAAGCTGACCTACCAGGACGGCCAGGTCGCCGGCGAGCAGACCGCTACGCTCAACACCACTGGTGCCGAGACCACCAACATCACCTTCAACAACCCCAATGGCTGGCCGACCGGCAAGTACCGCGCGGAAGTCATGGTAGATGGCAAGGCGGCTGGAACGCCGCAGGAGTTCGAGGTCAAGTAAGTCCCGCCGAGTCTCTCCCGGCACGGACTCACATAGGCGCAGCCGCGAGGCTGCGTCTTTTTTGTTCCAGTACCGCCGCGTATGGCCCGGCTTTGCTCCCGGGGTCTGAAACCGCGACAATGCGGGAGTTACCCGGAGAGCACTGTCCCCCATGTCGAACACGCCCAAGATTCTGTACACGCTTACCGATGAAGCCCCGTTCCTGGCGACCCAGTCGCTGCTGCCGATCGTCGAGGCCTATACCGCCACCGCCGGCATCGCGGTCGAAACCCGCGACATCTCGCTGTCCGGCCGCATCCTGGCCCTGTTCCCGGATTTCCTGAAGGACGACCAGAAGGAAGCCGACCACCTGGCCGAGCTGGGCCAGCTGGCGACCACTCCGGACGCCAACATCATCAAGCTGCCCAACATCAGCGCCTCGGTGCCGCAGCTGAAGGCGGCCATCAAGGAGCTGCAGGACCAGGGCTACGCGCTGCCGAACTACCCGGACGTGCCCACCGATGATGTCTCCCGCGACATCAAGGCGCGCTACGACAAGGTCAAGGGCAGCGCGGTGAATCCGGTGCTGCGCGAAGGCAACTCCGACCGCCGCGCGCCGCTGTCGGTCAAGAACTACGCCCGCAAGCACCCGCACCGCATGGGCAAATGGTCGAAGGAATCGAAGTCGCACGTGTCGCACATGGACGGCGGTGATTTCTACGGCAGCGAGAAGTCGGCCACGCTGGCCGTCGCCGGCACCTTGAAGATCGAACTGCAGCAGGCTGAAGGCAACACCGTCGTGCTGAAGGAAAAGACCGCGGTCAAGGCCGGCGAAATCGTCGATGCCGCCGTGATGAGCCGCAACGCGCTGGCCTCGTTCGTGCAGGCGCAGGTCGCCGATGCCAAGGCCAAGGGCGTGCTGTTCTCGCTGCACCTGAAGGCCACCATGATGAAGGTCTCCGACCCGATCATGTTCGGCGTGGTGGTGGAAGAATTCTACAAGGACGTGCTGGCCAAGCACGCCGACGTGCTCAAGCAGGCCGGCTTCGACCCCAACAACGGTATCGGCGACCTGTACGCGCGCCTGCCGCAGCTGCCCGAAGCCACCCAGGAAGCGATCAAGGCCGACCTGGCTGCCGAATACGGCAAGCGCCCGGGCCTGGCCATGGTCAACTCCGACAAGGGCATCACCAACCTGCACGTGCCCAGCGACGTCATCGTCGATGCCTCGATACCGGCGATGATCCGCGACTCCGGCGGCATGTGGAATGCCGAGGGCAAGCTGCAGGACACCAAGGCGGTCATCCCCGACCGCTGCTATGCCGGCGTCTACCAGGCGGTCATCGACGACTGCATCGCCCACGGCGCGTTCGACCCGGCCACCATGGGCTCGGTGCCGAACGTCGGCCTGATGGCGCAGAAGGCCGAAGAATACGGTTCGCACGACAAGACCTTCCAGATTCCGGCCGATGGCACCGTGCGCGTCACCGACGACGCCGGCAACGTGGTGTTCGAACACGCCGTGCAGACCGGCGACATCTGGCGCATGTGCCAGACCAAGGACGCACCGATCCAGGACTGGGTCAAGCTGGCGGTCAACCGCGCGCGCCTCAGCAACACCCCGGCGGTGTTCTGGCTGGACGCGTCGCGCGCGCACGATGCGCAGGTCATCGCCAAGGTCGAAACCTATCTCAAGGACCACGACACCAACGGCCTGGACATCCGCATCCTGGCCCCGGTGGAAGCCACCGCGTTCTCGCTGGACCGCATCCGCAAGGGCGAGGACACCATCTCGGTGACCGGCAACGTGCTGCGCGATTACCTCACCGACCTGTTCCCGATCATGGAACTGGGCACCAGCGCCAAGATGCTGTCGATCGTGCCGCTGATGGCCGGCGGCGGCCTGTTCGAAACCGGTGCCGGCGGTTCGGCGCCCAAGCACGTGCAGCAGTTCGTCGAAGAGGACTACCTGCGCTGGGATTCGCTGGGTGAATTCCTGGCCCTGGCCGCGTCGCTCGAGCACCTGGGCAATCGCTACGACAATGCCGGTGCCAGCGTGCTGGCCAGGACCCTGGACCAGGCCAACGGCCAGTTCCTGGACAACGACAAGTCGCCCTCGCGCAAGCTGGGTGGCATCGACAACCGCGGCAGTCACTTCTACATCGCGCTGTACTGGGCCCAGGCCCTGGCCGCGCAGGATGACGATGCGGCCCTGAAGGCTCGTTTCGCTCCCCTGGCCAAGGCCTTGACCGAGAACGAGCAGGCCATCGTGGCCGAGCTGATCGCGGCGCAGGGCAAGCCAGTGGACATCGGCGGCTACTACCGCCCCGACGTGGCCAAGGCCAGCAAGGCCATGCGTCCGAGCAGCACCTTCAACGCGGCGTTGGCTGCGCTGTAAGCGTCGATCCCGCTCACGCAGCGGTGGACCAGGAAAACCCGCGCCCCGGCGCGGGTTTTTTTTGTGGTCAATCCCAATTCCGACACGGCCGTCCTTTTTTGCCTGCAAATAGGTGACGCCCGTTGCGTGGGTTCTGGCACGCTGTCGTCCGCCACGGCCGTGCCGCGTGGCGGGGAGAGGCCTGCTCCCAAGGGCTTGTGCAGCGGATGGATCCTGCTGATTCGCCAGTGGCGAAATGAGCATCCTGTCGGTGCGTAAGCGTAGGAGCGGGCTGCCGGAGCGCAACCAGGGGGAAGGCCGTGGCCAGTACCACCCGCATCGACGAGCCGCCCACCGCGCAGGGTGCGAAGGCGATCACCCGTGCATTGCGCGAGCGCCTGCTGCTGCGGCAGGGGCATGCAGCGTTGGTGGTGGACGACGCGCCGCACCTGCTGCTGGACTTCGTGCAGGACCAGATGGTGGTTCCGTTGGGCGTCCCGATGGGCAGCCTGGCCCAGGACCTGTCGGACCTGTTCCCGTCGCTGTCGCTCCACGGCCTGTCCGAACGCCGCTACCTCGACCTCGCGGACACGCTCCCGCGCCAGCCGCTGCGGCCGCTGTTGTGGCAATGGGGCCAGCGTCCGGCGCACTGGCAGGACCTGGAGGCGCGGCTGCGGCGCGGCACGCGGGTCAGGCTCCTGCGTTGGCCGGACTTCCGCGTGCTCGGCCACCAGCACGACAGCTTCCGGTTGTGCTCGCTGCTGCTCAAGCGCGCCAGCAGCGTGGCGGAGTGCGCCACCCTGCTGGAGGTCCCGGAAGAGGCCGTGCGCAGCGTGGTCCGGCCTGCCTATCTGTGTGGCTATGCCGCGCTGGAAGACCTGGGCCCGACGCCGGCGCCGGTGCGTTCCAGCGGCAGCGGCACGCTGCTGGCGCGGATGTGGCGCAGCGTGCGCCAGCGTACCGGAGGCTGAGCATGCGCGAACACAAGATCGTGGTGCTGGGCGGCATGGGCAGCGGCAAATCCACCCTGGTACGCGCCATTGCGGCCGGTGCGGTGGTCGACACCGACGTGCCCAACAGCGACCGCCAGGGCGCGAACAAGGCCTCCACCACCGTGGCCATGGATTACGCCGACATCGACCTGCCCAACGGCGACCGCCTGCGCCTGTACGGGACGCCCGGCCAGCAGCGCTTCGACTTCATCTGGCCGATCCTGCTGCAGGGCGCCCGCGGCGTGGTGCTGCTGCTCGACGCCACGCGTACCGCGGCGGTGCATGAGCTGCAGGCCTACCTGGCGGTCCTGCACCGGCACGCCGCGGACGTGCCGGCGGTGATCGGCGTCTCGCGGCTGGATCTGGCGCCGACCTTCGACCTGGAATCGTGCGCGGCCACGGCCGGCTGGGGCCAGCGCCTGCTGCCGGTGGTGCCGGTGGACGCGCGCGACCGCGCGCAGGGGCTGTTGCTGATGGACGTGCTGATGAGCGAGATGGAAACCCGTGACCTGGTGGTGGGCGATGGCTGACGGATACGAGAGCGTCGGGCTGGACCCGGCGGCGCGCGATCGCGTGCTGGGGCACCTGCAGGCGTTCGCCGACGACATCAACGGCGTGCGCAGCGTGGTGCTGGCCAGCGTGGATGGCTTCGCGCTGGTGCCGGCGGCCGGTACCCACGGCAACGGCGAACGGCTGGCGGCGATGACCAGCGCGATGCTGGCATTGGCCGCTGCGGTGGGCCGCGAACTGGCGCTGGGAGAACTGGAAGTACTGATGCTGGAAGCCAACGACGGCAAGGTGCTGATGCTGGCGCTGCCGTGCTCGCCGGCGCCGCTGCTGTTGATGACGGCCTGCGACACGCGCTGCGTGACCGGCAAGGTGCTTTGGAGTGCGAAGGAATGTGGCCGCAACATCATGGCCGAACTCAGCGGATCACGAGCCGATCCGCGGGGAACCTAGGGGCTCGACAACCAAATGGGGTGCAACATGGCAACTGGAGTCAGCGATACCTTGAATGCGTTGATGCAGATCGACGGCGCGCAGGCGGTAGCACTGGTGGACTATGAAAGCGGCATGCTGCTCGGCGAAGCCGGCTCGGGCATGGACATGGAAGTGGCAGCGGCGGGCAACACGGAGGTGATCCGCGCGAAAATGAAGACCGCCGCTTCGCTCAACCTCAACGACTCCATCGAGGACATCCTGATCTCGCTCGGCAAGGCGTATCACATCATGCGTCCGGTCGCGTCCAGGAAGGGCCTGTTCCTGTACCTGGTGCTAGACCGCAACAAGTCCAACCTGGCCCTGGCCCGGCGCAAGGTGCAGGAAGTGGAAGGGCAGCTCGCGGTGTAACTGCGGTAGCGCCGGCCACCGGACCGGTGGCCGGCGCTACCATGGGGCGGGTCCTTCCGGTTGCCGCGCATGCCTGTTGTCGATTTCCATGCTGAAGAAGCGCTCGCGTCGCGGCTTGCCGCGCTGGTCCGCGATGGCTTCGAGGACTATCACGCACGCTTTGCCGAGGTCACGCGGCGGGCGCGGGTGCGCTTCGAGACCCGGGACTGGGCCGGTGCGCGCCGCGATGCGGTGGAACGCATCGGGCTGTACGACCAGTGCGTCGCGCGGACCGTCGACGGCCTGCGTCGCGCGGCAGGGGAGGCCGTGGGCCACCGCAGCCTGTGGCTGAAGGTCCGCGTGGCCTATGCGGGGCTGATATGCGGGCTGATCGACGCCGAACTGTACAAGACCTTCTACAACACGCTGGCCCGGCGCCTGTTCGCCACGGAAGGCGTGGATGCGGACGTGGAGTTCATGGCGCTGGACGTGGAACCGTCCGATGCGATCACCCATCCGGTTGCGCGGCACACCTACGCGCTGTCGGCGACACGGCCGGCCGAGGCGTTCATGCGCGTGCTGGGCGATTACCGGTTCGGGATTCCCTATGCACACCAGCTGCGCTGCGCGGCAGCCATCGCGGTTCGCCTGCAGGACGACCTCCAACACTGGGGCACGCATCCGGTGCGCAGCATCGAGCTGCTGGATACCGTGTTCCATCGCGAGCGCCGTGCCTACCTGGTGGGCAGGGTGTTCGGCGAGCACCGCTTCTCGCCGTGCGTGATCGCGCTGGTGAACGACGAGGAGGGCCTGCGTGCCGAGGCCGTGCTTACCCGGCGTCGCGACGTCGCCCATCTGTTCGGCGTCTCGCGCAGTTACTTCCAGGCCGACCTGGCCACGGTCGGGGACGCGGTGGTGTTCCTGCGCAGCCTGCTGCCGGCCAAGCCCATCGATGAGATCTACACCGTGCTGGGCCGTGCCAAGCAGGGCAAGACCGAGCGCTACCGTACCTTCTTCCGCCACTTCCTGGACCACCCCGACGAGCAGCTGGTGCATGCCGATGGCACCCCCGGCATGGTCATGGCGGTGTTCACCCTGCCCAGCTACCCGCTGGTGTTCAAGTTGATCCGTGACCGCTTCGCCTGGCCCAAGACCATGACCCGGCACCAGGTGGAGGAAAAGTACGCGCTGGTCTTCAACCTGGACCGCGTTGGCCGACTGCTCGACGCGCAGCCGTACCGGCACCTGCGCTTTCCGAAGGCACGCTTTTCGCAGGCGCTGCGCGAAGAGCTGCTGACCCAGTGCGCGGCCAGCGTGCGCGAAGAGGGCGACAGCCTGGTGATCGCGCTGTGCTACGTGCAGCGCCGGTTCCGCCCGCTGAACCTGTACCTGCGCGAGCAGACCGCGGAGGCGCGCCGCGCGGCAGCACTGGATTACGCACAGGCCATCACCGACATGGCGCGCAACAACATCTTCCCGGGCGACATGCTGCCGAAGAACTTCGGCGTGTCGCGGCATGGGCGCGCGGTGTTCTATGACTACGACGAGCTCTGCCTGGTCAGCGACTGCGTGTTCCGTGCCTGGCCGCAGCCGCGCAATGCCGAGGAGGCGATGGCCGACGAGCCCTGGTTCCATGTCGGCCCGCGCGACGTGTTCCCGGAACGCTTCGCACCGTTCATGGGGTTGCCCGCCGAAGAGCTGGCGGCCGTGCGCGAGCACCATGCGCATCTGTTCGATCCCCAATGGTGGCAGGCACTGCAGGCCCGCTTCGCGGCCGGCGACTACCCCGATACGCCGCCTTACGCTGCCAGCCATCGGCTGGCGTGATTCCCCCTGGCACATCACTGGGCTATCCTCGGCCTTCATCCACAAGGAGCAGGTGAGATGCGTTATCCCCACATCCTGGCCCTCGCCCTCGCATTGGGCGGCGCCGGGCTGGCCGCAACGCCCGAGACCACTGCACAGACCGCACGTGCGGTGCGTGATGCCGCCGAAGCCAGCATGACGCTGACCGGCAGGATCGATATCGGCACCGACGGCCACGTCACCGGCTTCCAGCTGGACCATGCCGACAAGCTGCCCGCCGACCTCGCGGCGTTCGTACAGGGCCAGGTGCAGGCATGGCAGTTCCAGCCGGTCGTGGCGAACGGCACGCCGGTCACGGCACAGACGCCGGTGAGCCTGCGCCTGGTCTCCCGGCCCAGCCCGGATGGCGCAGGCGACAACGTGCGCGTGGCGGGGGCCAGCTTCACGCGGTACGACCCGGAGGACACCAGCCGGGTGACCTCCGTCGAGGCGCGTGCACCGGCCTACCCGAAGAACCTGGCCGCCATGCGCGCCAAGGGTGACGTGCTGCTGCTGCTGAAGGTCGGCCGCGACGGTGCCGTGGAGGATGTGGTCGCCGAACAGGTGAACCTGCGCGTGGTGGGCAAGGAAAGCCAGATGCGCCAGGTGCGCAATGAGTTCGCCCGCGCATCGGTGTCCGCCGCGCGCAGCTGGATCTTCCGGCCGCCGACCACCGGCAGGCTCAAGGATGCCGAGTCGTGGACCGTGCGGATCCCGGTCCGTTACGCAATGGGCGAACGCGCTGCTTATGGAACCTGGGAAGCCTACATTCCCGGTCCGCGCGAGCACGCGCCGTGGCGCACCTCGCAGGCCGGCGCGGACGCGGCACCGGACCTGCTGTCTGCCGGCGGCACCTACATGGCAGACCTGGATGACGGTCCGCGCCTGTTGACGCCGCTGGGCGGCTGACCCGCGCTCCCCCCTCAACCCGCGCCGGGCCCCTCCGGCGCCGGGTACACCACGGTGCGGTTGCGACCCTGTTCCTTGGCCATGTACAGCGCCTTGTCGGCCAGGCGCAGCGCCTGCTGCGGATCAGGATGGTAGGACGGGTAATGGGCCACGCCCAGCGAGACCGTCACTGTGCCCACCTGCTCGAACACTTCGGCTTCCACCTGCGCGCGCAGGCGCTCGGCGATGCCGGCGCTGGCCGCCACATCGATGCCAGGCAGCAGGATGAGGAATTCCTCGCCACCATTACGGCAAAGCAGATCGGTGTCGCGCGAATCGTCGCGCATCTGCTGCGCGATGCGCAGGATCACCGCATCACCGACCGCATGGCCGAAGCGGTCGTTGATGGTCTTGAAGCGGTCGATATCCAGCGCGATGATCCCGAACGGCTGCCCGCGCGCCTGCCAGTCCTCCAGCCCTTCCTGCAGCCCACGCCGGTTCTGCAGCCCGGTCAGCGGGTCGGTCATGCTGGCGCGGTTGAGCTTGCCGATCCGATCCTGCAGCAGGTTGAAGCTGTACAGCAGTGCCTGTTTGAGCTGCGAGGCTTCGTAGTACCACGCCTTGATGCCGGTGACGTGGCGGATGGCGATGCCGGTATCGCGGTTCTGCACGTTGCGCGCCATCTGCCACAGCGGCAGCGAGATGCGCCGCGCGAACCACCAGGTGACCAGCAGCGAGAGCACGCCCAGCGGAATGGCATTCCAGATCACCGCCTTCATCAACCGCGACAGTGGCGCCAGCGTGGCGTCGGTGGGCCGTTGCGCCACGACCCCCCAGCCCACGCTGGGCACCGGCGCGTAGCCGGCCAGCATCTGCACGCCATGGCTGTTGCGCACTTCCTGCGCGCCCGAATGCCCTTCGCTGACCGCCTTCACCGCCGGATTCTCCAGCGCGAACTGGCCGACCCGGCCGGGTTCGATGTGGTACAGGATGCGGCCATTGCGGTCGACTACGTACAGGTACGAGCCATCGCGGTAGTAATGCTTGCCCAGCAGGCTCTGCAGGATGCTGCGTTCGCGCAGGTAGATGGTGCCGCTCACGTAGCCCTGGTATGTGCCCTGTGCATTGAAGATGGGATGCGAGATCGCGACCAGCAACCGGCCCGTGGCCGACTGGTAGGGGTCGCTGATGTAGGGCTCGCGCCGCTTCAGCGCCTCGCGGTTGCCCTGGCTGTTGAGCACCACGCCCTGCAGCGCGAGGCTCAGCGGCGAGGTGGCCAGCACCGTGCCGGCGGGGTCCACGATCAGCACCGAATTGAAGCTGTTGGTCTGCAGTTGCAGGCGCGCCGCCTCGGCCTCCAGTTCGGCGCGGCTGTGCGCGCGCTGGCCCAGGCCCGTGGCGGCGTAGGCCAGCTGCTGCTGGGCCGACAGCACGAAGTTCTGCGTACTTTCGGCAAGCTTGCTGGCGTACACGCGGTTGGATTCGAGCGTGGTGTCGATCAGCTGCTCGCGTTGTACGCGGTAGCTGGCGTGCAGCGTGTTGGCCAGGGCGACCAGCGCGCTGAGCAGCGCCAACGCCAGAATCAGCTTGCCCAGGTTCAGGCGGGAAGACAGCAGGGGCATGAACGGACAACCGGCAGGGTGCTGCGCCGACCGGTCCTACCGATGAGGCTGCAACGAGGGAGCGGTCAGAGGCGAACTGCATGGCGCCGGGCCGGTACGCCGTGCGGCGCGCCTGCCATGGCCACCCCTGCCCCCGGGCGAACGATGGATCACGGCGCGGATTATCACGGATTCGCCGCCGCTGTGGTTAAACACCACCGGCTGCGCGGCGGCGGCTGCATGCGGCGCCGGCTCAGCGCTCCAGCCGCTTGCGCACGACGCTGCGCACATTGGCCGCCATGCCCTCGTCGAGAGGCCCCAGCACGCCGCGTACCGCGTCGGGGATGTGCGCATGGGATTCCGCACCGGCGGCGAACACGTAGTGGTCGAACAGGGCCTGCCAGTGCCTGCGCTGCGCAGGCGGCAGTCCGCGCAACGCCAGCAGCGACAGCATCAAGGCGTTCATGGGCGCGTCGGCCCAGGCCGGCACCGGACGCCACCAGTAGTTCACCAGCACGTTGAAATCCTCCAGCCCCTCCATGTGATGCCACCACAGGGAGGGAATGAACACCGCATCGCCCGGCCCCAGCTCCGCCACCTGGGCGCTGGCCAAGGCCCGCTCGAAGCGGGGAAAGCGTTCGAGGTCGGGTGCGGCGAAGTCCACCAGGCTTATCGCCTGCCCGGCCGGGGTGAAGTCCAGCGGCCCCACGTACAGATTGCCCACCTGGTCCGGCGGGAACAGCGTCACCCGGCGGCGGCCCGCGGCCACGCAGGCCAGGTTGTCGGGCACGTCGTGATGGGCGGCAATGCGCGAACGGTTGCCGATCCAGATGCTGGCCAGCGGGTCGGCCACGCCGAGCTCCAGCGCATTGTCGCGGCGGAAGCCGGGCAGGAAGCTGTCGAGCGTGGTCGAGGCCACGTAGATGGTGGGCGCGGCGTGCGCGCTGCGGTACTTGAGCAGGGTGTCCAGGACCACCTTCAACGGAATCTGTTCGCGGCGGAAGTTGAAGCCGCTCATGTCCGCGTTGTAGAAGATCCGGCCCTGCGCATCCGGTGGCGCAGTGGTGGCGGTGACCGGCAGGCTGCCGTGGTCGTACTGCTTGAGGTGAGCCACGGCTGCTTCGGCCGAGGTCCGTGCGGCGCCCACCATGGGCCAGTCGCCGACCAGCCCGCGGATCACCTTCGGGGTGGTCCAGCCGGGCAGCAGGTCCGGCAGCCGGCTGCGGTCGAGGTCGCGGACTTCGTCGATCGGGCCGGGTGTCGCAGGCATGGCGGGGTCGCTTGCAGGGCAGGGACGGTCTGGCGAGTGTAGACCCGCCAGACCGTCAACGGACTCAGAACTTGTAGCGTACGCCGAACATGTAGCGCGGGCCGGTCTGGGTGGCGTAGCGCAGCATGTTGGTGTGGCGCGCGTAAGTGCGCATGGTCTCGTCGGTCAGGTTGATCGCCTCCAGGCTCAGCGACAGCTGGTCGCTGACCGCGTAGCTGATGTTGAGGTCGAGCTGGCCGTAGTCATCGGTGTAGTTCGGGTTCGGACCCTGGCCGCCGATGCCGTTGAGGAACTTGTCGCGCCAGTTGTAGGCCGCACGGATCTGCCACTGGTTCTTATCGTAGAAGGCCACCACGTTGGCCGAATCGCTGAGCCCGATCATCGGGTACTGGTCGCCCAGGCTCAGGTTGTCGAAGGTCAGCCCTGACTTCACCTTGGTATAGTTGGCGGCCAGGCCGAAGCCGGACTGCCCGAACAGGTGCTGCACGGCGACTTCCCAGCCATCGAGATGGTCCGAACGCTGGTTGGCCGGCAGGGTGATGTCGAATCCGGCCACCGGGTCGCCGGGCTGGCCGACGATGGTGCCGGTGAGCTGGCCGGCCGAGTTGGTGCCGGTGGCGGTCACGCCGGGCTGGCCGTTGAAGTTGGTGAAGATGTAGTCGCGGATGCACGGCATGTCCGACACGCCGCAGCCGGCCGCCAGCGCCGCGTTCCAGTACGCACCGCCGACCGGCGTGTGCAGGTTGCCGGTATTCTCGCGCACGATGGTGTCGCTGATGAAGTTCTTGATGTTCTTGCGGAAGAAGCCCACCGACGCGTAGCTCGACTCGCCGTAGTACCACTCCAGTGACAGGTCGAAGTTGTCCGACAGCAGCGGTTCCAGCGCCGGATTGCCACGCGACCCGCTGCCGCCCTGGGTACGCACGATGTCGGCCAGGGTCTGCCCGCTCTGGATCTGGGTCCAGCCAGGGCGGCCCAGGCTGCGGCTGTAGCTGCCGCGCAGGGCCAGCGTGTCGCTGATATCCAGCTTCAGGTCGAGGTTGGGCAGCACGTAGTCGTACTTGCCGCTGTCGCTGATGAAGCCGCTTTCGCTGGCGTAGTTGATGTTGAGCTCGTTGGCCGAGCTCCAGCTGATCCCGTTGGGGACGCGCACCATCGCGGTGGAGTCCACGTCGGTCTGCTCATAGCGCACGCCCAGCGCGACGTTCAGCGGCATCGACCAGTCGAAGGTGGTGCGGTACTGCAGGAAGGCGCTCTTGGACTTTTCGTTGGTGCGGATGTCTTCGGAGTATTCGGTCGGGGCGACATAGCAGGTCGGGCAGGCCGGGTCGGATGCGGTGCCGACCTGTGCGGCGCGGTTGATCAGCCGGTCGAAGTCGAACACCAGGAACTGGCCGGTCAGGCGCGGATCGTTGTGCCCGGAGAAGGCATCGAAGTACCGCGCCATGTCATCGGCGTACCAGATGCTGTCATCGTAGTCCGCCGGGGTACCCAGGCCGCCCCAGGTATTGCGCTGCATGATCGCCGAGGCCGAACGGTTCTTCACGTCGGTGTAGCCGACGCCGAAGTCCAGCGCCGAATAGTTCTCGAAGGTGAACGTGCCGCGGCTCTGGTACTGCTCCACCTCGGACTTGTTGTAGCTGTTCTGGAACACCGAACCGGTGACCAGCGCGTCGGCCGCCTGCACGCCACCGGGCGGCAGCGCGATGTTGATGATCGGCAGGTCGCCGCTGTAGTCCACCGTGGTCTTGCCACGTACGAACGCGGCCACGCCGAGCACGCCGGCCGAACCGTACGGGCTGTCCGGCTGCGATTCGCCGGTGGAGTGGTGCGCATCGAAGGACAGGGTCAACGCATCGTTGACTTCCCATTCCACGTTGAAGCCCAGCGAGTCCATCTCGTTCTTCGTGGCCAGCTGCGCGCCGCCCATCGACACGTCCGAGTTGACCATGTCCTCGCTGTAGATGATCGGTGCGGCGACCGGCCCATTGGTCCAGATGCTGTCGCCGGGACCATAGTTGAACCACACCGACAGTTCGCTGCGCTGCTGCTGCACCTTGTTTTCCACATAGGTGTAGTCCAGCGTGGTGGTCACGTTGTCGACCGGCTTCCACTGCAGGGTGGCCTGGCCGTTGGTGCGCTGGCGCTGCACGCCGTTGACGTTGTACGCGGTGTTCTGCGGGCGGCCGTACACATCGCTCGGCCCCGGCCGGTTCTGGATGCGGTCGGCATAGCCCTGGCCCGGCTGCGGCAGCACGCGCCAGTCGGTGGTGTTGTCGCCCTGGAACGTGGCCCAGCCTTCGGCCACGGTGGCCTGGTTGAAGCCGGAGTCGCGTTCCTGGTAGCTGCCGCTCAGCATCAGGCCGACACGGCCATCGGCGAAGGTGTCGCTGAAGATGCCCGAGAGCTCACCGGTGAACTCAGAGCCCTTCAGGGTGCGCGGCAGGTTGTCGTTGGAGGTGTCGTTGACCGCCTTGACGCCCACGCTGACCACCGGCGCGGATTCCAGCGGACGCAGGGTCTTGACGTTGATGGTGGCACCGATGCCACCGGTCGGGTTGTCGGCGCGGGTGGTCTTGAACACTTCCACTGCCGAGATCGACTCGGATGCGATGTTGGCGAAGTCGAACGAACGCGAGCTGGAGAGCCCGCCACCGCCGTTGCCCAGGTTGGACGCCGGCATCTGGCGGCCGTTGAGCAGCACCAGGTTGAAGTCCGGGCCGATGCCGCGCACGGTCACCTTGGAGCCTTCGCCGCTGGAGGTGCGGTCGATGGACACGCCGCTGATGCGCTGCAGCGATTCGGCCAGGTTGGTGTCCGGGAACTTGCCGATGTCCTCGGCCACGATGCCGTCGACCACGCCCTGGCTGTCGCGCTTGAGGTTCATGGACGAGGTGAGGCTGCCGCGGATGCCGGTGACCTGCACCGTGTCCAGGGTGGACGGGTCGAGGCCCTGCGACGACGAGGCAGCGCCGTCGCGGGTCGTATCCTGGGCCCACGCTGGCCCGGCCAGTACGGCGAGCAGCGCGGAAGTGAGCATTGCCTTGCGGGGTACGGCCTTGTACGTCTTCATGAACACTCCCTCCCCAGGGAAATCGGTAATGGCGGTCCTACGGCGTCTGGCACGAAGCAACAACGATGTGGGGCGGATTGGGCCCACGCCTGACAGCGTTGTCAACAAACTGCCATGCGGCGCGTCCTCGGCCTCGAAGGGTGCCTTGCCAAAGCTATGCAAAAAGAGAACGCGCGCATTGCCGGAAAGCGCTGAAATGCAGGCCTCCGCGGCGGTTTTCGATGGGACGTGTCGATCCCGATTCAGTCTGGACGGGCCGTTGTGCAGTGCAGAACGAAACTGCGCGAAACGGGAGGGAGCGGATGTTGGCAAGGCTGTCGCGCGATATGACCGATTGTCTGACAGCGCTGGACAACGATGCCGCCAGCGGGTTCCATGTCTGGCCGCCGCGTGGCTGGCGATCCCTTCCAGAAGGACAGGCAATGGACACTTCCACCGCGGTTCGCGGGCAACACGTACACAGCACGCGCACGGCCCTGGCCGTGGTGACGGCGATCTTCTTCATGTGGGGCTTCATCACCTGCCTCAACGACATCCTCATCCCGCACCTGAAGGCGGCGTTCTCGCTGACCTGGGTGCAGGCGATGCTGATCCAGTTCACTTTCTTCGGCGCGTATTTCCTGATGTCGCTGCCGGCCGGGCGCCTGGTCGCGGCCGTGGGCTACAAGCGCGGCATCGTGGCCGGCCTGGCCATCGCCGGCGTCGGTGCGCTGCTGTTCTGGCCTGCCGCGGCGCTGCACGTGTACGGCCTGTTCCTGGGCGCGTTGTTCGTGCTGGCCACCGGCATCACCGTGCTGCAGGTGGCGGCCAATCCCTACGTGGCACTGCTGGGCCCGGAGCAGACCAGCTCCAGCCGGCTGACCCTGGCGCAGTCGATGAACGCGCTGGGCACCACCATCGCGCCGCTGTTCGGCGGGCTGCTGATCCTGGCGGCGGAACCGCGCAGTGCGGAGCAGCTGGCGCTGCTGCCGCAGGCGGAGGCGCTGGCCTACCGCGCCGCCGAAGCCCAGTCGGTGCAGGTGCCGTACCTTGGCCTGGCCATCGCGCTGTTCGTGCTGGCCGCAGCGATCTGGATGTTCCGCCTGCCCAGCATTGCCGGGGTGGAAGACAGCACCCGGCACGGCACCCTGGGCCAGGCGCTGCGCCACCGACACCTGGCGTTTGGCGTGCTGGCGATCTTCTTCTACGTGGGCGCCGAAGTGTCCATCGGCAGCGTGCTGGTCAATTTCCTGTCCATGCCCGGCATCGGCGAAGGACTCACCGAACAGCAGGCCACGCATTACGTGTCGCTGTACTGGGGCGGCGCGCTGGTCGGGCGCCTGGTCGGCACGGTACTGCTGGCGCGCTTCGACCCGCGGCGCCTGCTCGGGCTGTTCGCGCTGATCGTGATGGGGCTGCTGGCGGTGACCATGCTGGGCAGCGGCAACCTGGCCAAGTGGAGCGTGGTCAGCGTGGGCCTGTTCAACTCGATCATGTTCCCCACCATCTTCGCGCTGGCCATCGGCGGCCTCGGCCCGCTCACCGGACAGGGCTCAAGCCTGCTGGTGATGGCCATCGTAGGCGGCGCGGTGGTACCGCTCGCGGTCGGTTGGCTGGCAGACCAGCATGGCCTGCAGGCGTCGTTCCTGCTGCCGCTGCTGTGCTACCTGTTCATCGTGTTCTACGCCTGGCGCGGTTCGCGCCGGGCCACCTGAGCGATCAGCGGCGGCGCGGTGCGTGGGTGGATTCACGCACCAGCACGGCATGGTCCACGGTGACCATGCGGCCGGCGCCGGGCGTACGGATGCGCTCGATCAACTGTTCGGTCGCCAGCCGGCCCATGGTGTCGGTCGGCTGCCGCACGGTGGTCAAAGCAGGGTAGATGTGGCCGGCGATCGGCGTATCGTCGAAGCCGCACACCGACAGGTCGCGCGGCACGCGCAACCCGCGTTGCCCGGCCACGCGGAACACCGCTGCGGCCATGTCATCGTTGGCCGCGAAGATGGCGGTGGGCGGCTCCGGCAGGTCGAGCAGCGCGTTGGCCGCGTCGATCCCCGATTCGAACGAGAACTGTCCGTTCACCACCAGCGCGGGGTCGTACTCGATGCCGGCATCGCGCAGTGCCTGCCGGTAACCGGCAAGGCGCCACTGGCAGGCGCCGTGCGCGCGCGGGCCCTTGATGTGCGCGATGCGGCGATGGCCCTGCCTGACCAGGTGGCCGATCAGTTCCACCACGGCCGTGGTCTCGTCCATGCGCACGCCGATGATGCCATCGGCATGGCGCGGCGCGATGCTGGCGAACGGGATGTCGTTCTCTTCCAGGTAGGCCAGCACCACTGCAGCGTCGGTAAGCGGCGGAATCAGCACCACGCCGTCGGGCCGCGAATTCTCGAACAGGGCCGACAGGTCGGGCAGGGTGCGACGACCGATCCCGACCGGTCCGAGGATCAGGTTGTAGTGGTGCGCATGACAGGCCTCCAGCATGCCGTTCTGGATTTCCATCAGGTAGTTGCGCGACGGATTGTTGTACACCAGCGCCAACGCATACGAACGCTGTCCGGCAAGGCTGCGCGCCGACAGGTTGGGCTTGTAGCCCAGCCGCGTGACCGCCGCGAGCACGCGGTCGCGGGTTTCCTGGCGCACGTTCGGCTCATGGTTGAGCACGCGCGACACGGTCTTGATCGAAACGCCCGCAACCGCAGCGACATCCTCGATACGACTACGCATGGTGCGATGGTTCCTCTGGAAGACCCGGTCGGCCGCTGCCGATGGTAATGCGCCTGTGTCGTTTCGGGGTTACCCAAGCAGGCGGATGGTGCCACGACGCGAGGCGCTCGTGCACGAGCTGGCAAAAACCATGCGGCGTTGCAGCAGCAGCCGCACCGGCACAGCGGGCCGTACCGGCGCCAGCCCAGCAACCACGGTGAAGGCAGGACAATGCGCTGCGCCAGCGGTTGACAGCGCCCGGTCCGGCTTATATGACAGCGCTGTCAGCGGATGCGCCGCACCGGCCCGCATCGGCTTCCCTGTCCCTGGTTTTCCCTGGAGGTAGTTGTCCGTGAGCCGCGCCCGCAAGACTCTTCTCGCCGCCTGTGTCATGACCGCCCTGGCCGCCCAGGCACACGCTGCCCCCGCCACGGAACGGCTGCAGGACTGGCCGCGGGTGACCAGCGCCATCGCCAGCGACACGGCCATCGAGAGCCGCGTGCGCATCATCCTGGGGCAGATGACCCTGGCGCAGAAGGTCGGGCAGATGACCCAGCCCGAGATCAAGCAGATCACCCCCGAGCAGGTGCGCACGTACTACATCGGTTCGGTGCTCAACGGCGGCGGCTCGTGGCCGGGCATGGACAAGCACGCCCGGGTGGCAGACTGGGTCAAGCTCGCCGACGCCTACCACGCCGCGTCGCTGGCCACCGATGCGCGCACCCCGGTGCCGGTGATCTGGGGCACCGACGCGGTGCATGGCCACAGCAACGTGTACGGCGCCACCCTGTTCCCGCACAACATCGGGCTGGGCGCCACCCGCAACGCGGCCCTGATCGAGCGGATCGGTGCGGCCACCGGTACCGCGACCCGCGCTACCGGCATCGGCTGGGTGTTCGCACCCACCCTGGCGGTGGCGCATGATCCGCGCTGGGGCCGCACCTATGAAAGCTTCTCCTCCGACCCGTCCATCGTCCGCGAGTACGCCACCGCCTACGTCAGGGGCGCGCAGGGGCGCTTCACCGGCGACGGCAACGTGGTGGCCACGGCCAAGCACTACATCGGCGACGGCGCCACCGACAACGGCCGCGACCAGGGCGAGGCCACCGTGGACAAGGCCACCATGATCAACGTGCATGGCCAGGGCTACTTCGGTGCGCTGGGCGAAGGCGTGCAGACGGTGATGGCCTCGTTCAACAGCTGGAACGACCGCGCCGCTGGCGTCGACTACGGCAAGATGCACGGCAGCCAGGCCCTGCTGACCGGCGCGCTGAAGGAGAAGATGGGCTTCGACGGTTTCGTGGTGTCGGACTGGAACGGCATCGCGCAGGTTCCCGGCTGCCGCAACGACAGCTGCGCGCAGGCGATCAACGCTGGCATCGACATGGTGATGGTGCCCGACGACTGGAAAGCCTTCATTGCCAACACCATCGCCCAGGTCGAGAGCGGCGAGATCCCGATGGCGCGCATCGACGATGCGGTCGCCCGCATCCTGCGGGTCAAGCTGCGCGCCGGCCTGTTCGAGCACAAGCCTTCCGACAGCCGCTTCGCCGGCGACGACAGCGCCGTGCAGCATCGCGAACTGGCGCGCGAGGCGGTGCGCGAATCGCTGGTGCTGCTGAAGAACCAGGACCGCGTGCTGCCGCTCAAGCGCAACGCCCGCGTGCTGGTGGTGGGCAGCAGCGCCGACAACCTGTCCAACCAGGCCGGTGGCTGGTCGCTGACCTGGCAGGGCACCGAAAACACCAATGCCGATTTCCCGCATGCCGATTCGGTCCTGGGCGCGCTCCGCGCCGAGCTGGGTGCGGGCCAGGTCACGTTCAACGCGGACGCCAGCAACCTCGATGCGTCGGCGTTCGACGTGGTCGTGGCGGTGGTCGGCGAAACCCCGTACGCCGAAACCAACGGCGACATCCTCGCCTCCGACACCGTCAGCCACACCCGCGCGCAGCCGCAGGACCTGGCCGTGCTCAAGGCCGCTGCCGCCACCGGCAAGCCGCTGGTGACCGTGTACTTCTCCGGGCGCCCGATGTACACCAACGACCTGCTGAACCTGTCGCAGGCGTTCGTGGCAGCGTGGCTGCCGGGTACCGAAGGCAAGGGCATCACCGACGTCCTGGTGGCCGGCACGGATGGCAGGCCGGCGCACGACTTCCGCGGCCGCCTGAGCTTCCCGTGGCCGGGCGTGCCGTGCCCGGCGCCGATCGACCGCCCGGACCCGAAGCGCCCGGACCTGTTCAAATTCGGCTATGGCTTGAGCTATGCCAGGCCGGCGCAGGTCGCACGCCTGCCCGAAGCCAACCCGGACCACTGCGGCGAAGTGACCACGCTGCCGATCTTCAACCGCGTGGACACGGTGCCGTTCTCGCTGCACATCGCCGCCAACGGCGCCACCCAGCCGCTCGGCAACGACCTCAACGCCAGCCTGCGCTGGCCGAAGGAGAAGCCGGTGGCCGAGGTGCGCACCGTGCAGATCAACACCCAGCAGGACGCGCGCGAAGTGACCTGGCTCGCCCCGGCGCAACTGATCGCACGCAGCACCTCGCGGCGCAACCTGGGCGCGCTGGCCCGGAGCAACGGCGCGCTGCAGTTCGACGTGATGGTGCAGCGGCAACCCGCCGCGGCAGTGAAGGTGACCATGCAGTGCGGGACCGGCTGCGAAGGCGGGGTCGACATCGCGCCGGCGCTGGCGTCGCTTGCGCCGGGCCAGAAGCGCACCGTGACCATCCCGTTGGCCTGCTTCGCCAGCAGGGGCGTGGACCTGGGCGCGGTGGAAGCCCCCTTCGTGGTCAGCGCGGACACGCCGTTCTCGGCTGCGTTCACCCAGGTGCGGGTGGCGACGAACGCGGACAAGGCCGAGGGTGTGGTGGCGTGCCGGTGAAGCGCCAGGTGATGCGTGGGCCGGCCAACGGCCGGCGCTACCACGCCAGGATGTGTCGGGTTTGCCGCGAAAATGGGAGTTGTTGCAGGGGATTCCCGCCGGGTGACGGGTAGCGTGTGAGCTCCACGGGCGCGGGGGAATCGATGTGACGCTGATGCATGTCCTGGGAGGGCTGTCGCTGCTGATCCTGGTCGCGGTAGCGAGCATGGTGCGGGCGGGGATCGGGTTCGAGCACGGGGATGGGGCGGCAGTGCAGGAGGAGGCCGCCGAGGTCGATGCAGGGGAGGTGGAGGAGCCGCCGCTGGAGCCGGTGGTCTCGCTGGGGCCGGTGGGGCCGCTGCATTTCGGACCGTTGCTGGATCGCATGCGGCCGTGAGGCGTGCCGACCAACGGTCGGCACCTGCCGGAAGGTGCGGCAGCCACTACGAAGAAGGCCCCGCAATGCGGGGCCTTCCGGTTTTCGATTCCGCGCCGGTCAGCGCTTCATCGAACCGAAGAACTCGTCGTTGGACTTGGTGTTCTTCATCTTGTCGAGCAGGAACTCCATCGCGGCGATCTCGTCCATCGGGTGCAGCAGCTTGCGCAGGATCCAGATCTTCTGCAGCAGCTCCGGTTCGATCAGCAGGTCTTCGCGGCGGGTGCCGGAACGGTTGATGTCGATGGCCGGGTACACGCGCTTTTCGGCGATGCGACGGTTCAGGTGCACTTCGCTGTTGCCGGTGCCCTTGAACTCTTCGTAGATCACTTCGTCCATCTTGCTGCCGGTGTCCACCAGCGCCGTGGCGATGATGGTCAGGCTGCCGCCTTCTTCCACGTTGCGCGCGGCACCGAAGAAGCGCTTCGGGCGGTGCAGGGCGTTCGCGTCGACACCGCCGGTGAGCACCTTGCCGGAGCTGGGCACCACGTTGTTGTAGGCACGCGCCAGGCGGGTGATCGAGTCGAGCAGGATCACCACGTCCTTCTTGTGCTCGACCAGGCGCTTGGCGCGCTCGATCACCATTTCGGCAACCTGCACGTGGCGCGCGGCCGGTTCGTCGAAGGTGGAGCTGATCACTTCGCCGCGCACGGTGCGCTGCATTTCGGTCACTTCTTCCGGACGCTCGTCGATGAGCAGCACGATCATGTGCACGTCCGGATGATTGGTGGTGATCGCCGTGGCCACCTGCTGCATCAGCATGGTCTTGCCGGCCTTGGGCGGGGAGACGATCAGCGCACGCTGACCCTTACCCTGCGGTGCCATCAGATCCATGATGCGGCCGGTGATGTCTTCGGACGAACCGTTGCCGCGTTCCAGGGTGAAGCGCTTGCGCGGGAACAGCGGGGTGAGGTTCTCGAACAGCACCTTGTTCTTCGACGCTTCCAGCGGCTCACCGTTGATGGTGTCCACGATCGACAGCGCGAAGTAGCGCTCGCCGTCCTTCGGGAAGCGGATGCGGCCGGACAGGTGGTCGCCGGTGCGCAGGTTGAAGCGGCGGATCTGGCTGGGCGAAATGTAGGTGTCGTCCGGGCCGGCCAGGTAGCTGGCTTCGGCCGCGCGCAGGAAGCCGAAACCGTCCGGCAGGATTTCCAGCACGCCGTCGGCGGCGACGCCGTCGCCATGGCGGGTGAGCACCTTCAACAGGGCAAAGATGACGTCCTGCTTGCGGGCACGGGCGACGCCTTCGGAGATCTGCAGCTGCTCGGCGATTTCCAGCAGCTTCTGTGCCGGCATGCGCTTGAGGTCGCTCAGCGAATAGACCGGGAAGCCTTCGGGCACGTTGGCCTGCTGGCTGCGCACGAACGGCTGCTGCTCGCCGTTGTCCTGCGGCATGCCGTCGTCGCGGTAGCCACCGCCGCCGCCACCACCACCGCGGTTGCGGTCGCGATCACGGCGATTGCGGAAGCGGTCGCGGCGGTTGCCCTGGCCTTGGCCCTGGTTCTGGCCGCCCTGGTTCTGGCCCTGCTGGTACGGGTTCTGGCCGCCCTGCGGGTTGTTGTTGTTGTTGCGCTGGCCGCCGTCGCCGGCGTCCTGGCCACCGCCCTGCGGGGCCGGGGCATCGCCACCGGATGCGGCCGGGGCCTGGGG
>NZ_CAUQPH010000022.1:0-44521 GCF_963519925.1 uncultured Stenotrophomonas sp.
GTATCGGCGGTCGTTTGGGAACCGACCCTACCGGGCCAGCGCCCCGGCATGGGGGGCATGGCGGGCATGGCGGGCATGCCGGGCGTGGCCGACATTGCCGGCATTGCCGACAAGACCGGCATGACCGGCATGGCCCGGCATGACCCGGCATGACCGGCGTGGCCGGCATGGCCGGCATGGCCCAGCATGGTCGGCATGGTCGGCATGGCCCAGCATGGCCGGCATGGCCCGGCATGGCCCGGCATGACCGGCATGGCCGGCATGGCGCCCGCATGGGTAGGGTCGCATCCCTATCGACCGCACGCGCGGGTGGGTACCCCGGTTGGGCATGACCTTTGCCGGAGAAGCGCGGTTTCCAGCAGCGCCGGTGGTTCAGAACGTGGTCTGTATGGCGAACTCCACGCGTGACCCGGCGTTGCTTCCGAACAATCGCTTCGCCGCGCCATCGGTGTCGTGCGCGGTCAGGCGAATTTCCCACGGCCCTTGCACGTTCCAGATGGCGCTCAGCTGGCCGTGCAGGTAGTCGTCGGCGTACGCGCTGTCGAGCCAGTACTGGCCCACCGCGCCTTCGATCCGCCACTGCTCGCCCAGCGGCAGCCGCGCGCCAATCTGCGCATAGGTGCCGGTGGTGCCGCTGGCCAATGCATCGTCGGAAACGCCGACGCTCACCCAGTAACGCTCCTTCCAGGTCAGGGTGCTGTTGAGCTCGGTCCAGTCCAGGTCCACGCGGGTGGACGGGTACAGGTAACGGGTGAGGTTGACGTCCAGTGCCCAGTCCGGCGCCAGCTGGCCGCCCCACCCGGCCACGATGTCGAACTCGCTCCGCGCGCCCACGTCCGGCTCGAACGACACCCCCGACCCCCATACCGACGCATACCAGCCTGATGCGCTGCCCAGCTTGACGCCGGCCTGCACGGTGGGATCTTCCAGGGTCTGCGAACTGCCGCGCCACACGTAGTCCGTGGTCAGCGTGGCGTTGCCGCTCACGGCGGCAGATGCCGCGCCACTCAGCGCCAGGCCGAGCACCAGACCACCGATCCGGCGCACGCTGCGCCGTGTTTCCTGTATTGCCACCACGTCCACCACTCAAGAAAACGGCCGCGCCGTCGAGGTGCGTAGTGTGTTGAGCGCAGGCGTAAAGGCGCCATGTGGCGCGGCCGCACTCCGCGCAAATTCGGCGTAAAAGCTGCAGTGGAATCCTGCCAACCCATGGCTCCCTGGACCGCCCTGCCGGCCAACGGCCGGCGCTACGGACGGGCCGCGCTATCATGTCGGTCCTGACTGACCTGCAGCGAGAATGGCGTGGACGCGATCCTGACCCCGGTGTCGATTGGCGAGCTGATCGACAAGATCACCATCCTGGAAATCAAGGCCGAACGCATCACCGATGCGGGCAAGGTGGCCAATGTGCGCACCGAACTGGAAGGCCTGCTGCCGCTGTGGCAGGAGCTGCTGGCCGCGCAGCCGGGGCTGGAGCCGCTCAAGGCGCGGCTCAAGGACATCAACGTGCAGATGTGGGACATCCAGGACCAGCTGCGCGACAAGGAAGCGGCGCAGGTGTTCGATGATCAGTTCATCCAGCTGGCGCGTGGCGTATATGGCACCAACGGCGAACGCTCGAAGGTGAAGAACGAGATCAACCGGCTGGCCGGTTCGCAGCTGGTGGAAGAAAAGCAGTACCAGGGCGAATGATCGTCGCCCCGTAGGGTGCTGGTTGGCATTGCGGCAGCCACGCAGGGCGTGGCTCTACCGCCCTCTGCCAACGCGTTGTGCCACCACCCCGTAGAGCCACGCCCTGCGTGGCTGGATCCATCAACGCGCGGTAGCAGCAAGGAACCGCTCGCGGTCCTGCTGGGTGCGCCGGCGGATCTCCGCCAGCGCTTCATTTTCCGTAGCTTCCAGCATCGATTCGAACAGCCGCTGGAAATGATTGCGCATGGCCGTGCGGGCCGCACCCGGGTCGCGCTGGCGCAGGCCATCGAGGATGGCGGTGTGTTCGTCGTTGCGGGTGTCGCCGTCGTTGTGGCACACGTTGGCATATACCTGGCGCACGCGCGGCAGCTCGTTGCGCATGCGCCAGATCAGCTGCACGCAGTGCTCCACCACCGGGTTGCCGGCAATCCGCGCAATGGCCAGGTGGAACTGGCGATCGGCCTCGCTGGCCGCCGCCTCGGTCGAAGCCGGGTCGGTCATGGCCGCGATCAGGCCTTCCAGCATGTCCACTTCGGCATCGGTGATGCGGCTGGCCGCCATCGCCGCCGCCTCGGCTTCGATCACCGCCCGCGCGGCGGTGAGGTCGAAGGCCGAGACGTCCGGCAATGCCCCCGGCGCCGCCGACGGGCGCGCCTTCACATACACGCCCGAGCCGGTCTTGATGGTGATCAGGCCCTGCGCTTCCAGTGCGATCTCCGCCTCGCGCACGGTCACCCGGCTCACTCCCAGCCGTTCGGCCAGGTCGCGTTCGCCGGGCAGGCGCGAGCCGGGCGGGAATTCGCCCTTCTCGATCAGCGCGACGATTTCGGCGGCAATGGACTGGTAAAGGCGGGGTTCGGACATCATCAAGGCCTGGCTGTACGGTGGCTGGGGACCATCACGCTCGTTTAGAACCGGTAGCGTACCCCGAGATAATACCGCCGCCCGTAGGTGGTGTACTCGCGGAAGCTGCCCAGGATGGGCATATCCGACACCCGGGGCTCGTCAGTGAGGTTGCTGGCCGACAACGATACCGACAGGTTCCTGTTGACCTTGTAGGTGGCGCGGAAGTCGAGCGAGCCATTGTCCCGGACATAACGGTTCTGCGCGGGGTCGCCAACGAACTGCTGGTAGTAGTCGGAGCGGTACTTGTAGATCGCCTGCAGGTCCAGCTTGCCCAGGCCCCAGTACACCTGCGCCGAGGCCACGTGCTTGGACAGGCCGAAGATGTTGGCCGGCTCCACGATGCCCGGGGTGACCAGGCCGGTGGCCGGATCGGTGGACTCGCCCAGGCGCAGGTCTTCGGTCTTGAAGTTGGAATGGGCGTAGTTGTAGCTGGCCTTCACGCCCAGCCCGGAGAAGATGCCCGGCAGGTAGGAGAAGGCATGCGAGCCAGTGAGCTCGAAGCCGATCAGGTCGCTCTTCTGGTCACTGGTGGCCAGCTGCTCGACCGGCACGGTCACGCTCACGCCATCGATGTCGAACGCCTCACCCACCACCACCGGCACCGAGCCGCCGTTGAACTGCTTGTAGTACACGGCAGTGGAGAGCATGGAATCGGCATTGGCGTACCACTCCAGCGACACATCGGCATTCCACGACATCAGCGGGGTGGCGCGCGGGTTGCCGGTGGCGGTGATGTTGCCCAGCGCGTCGGCGACGCTGCCGAACTCGGTGTCCACTTCGTCCAGGTTGAAGCTGCGGCCGTAACCCAGTGCGGCCAGGTCGGGGCGCGACATCGCGCGGTAGGCGGCCACGCGCAGCAGCAGGTCCGGGCGCAGTTCGAAGGCGGCGTTGAAGCTCGGCAGCCACTCGTTGTTGCTGGACTTGAGCACCTGCCGGGTGAAGTCGCCGGTGGGCCGCAGGGTCACGGTGCCGTCGGGGTTGTTGACCACGTCCAGCCCGCTGCGCAGGCCCATCGACCGCACGTCGGTATGCACCCAGCGCACGCCGATGTTGCCGGTAACCGGCACACCGAACCATTCGCTGCTGTAGTCGCCCATCAGGTAGATGGCGCTGGTCTTCTCGGTCACGTCGTTGTTGGCCGGGTCGCGCAGGTCCGCGCTCAGGCCGGTGTCGTCGGCGCCGGTGAACGCCTTGAACAGGCAGCGGCTGTCGAAGGTGGCCCACTGGTCGATGGTGTTGCCGCTGGCATTGGCCAGGAAGTCGTCCTGCGGGAAGGCCTGGCGGCAGGCGCGGTTGGCAGCGCGGATCGCAGCGACATTGGTGGTGGTGACATCCACGGTGTCGGTGAAGTCGGTGTAGGTCGCTTCGGAACGCCGCAGGCCACCCTTCAGCGCGGTGAAGAAGCCGCTCTCCGGCGTGAACGCCGCATCGAAGCGGCCGGCACGGATGGTGTGCTCGCGGTCCTGCTGGCGCCGCCGGATAAGCGCCGAATCGGTGAAGTTGTCCGGGTTGTTGACGTCGAACGCCGGATCCAGATGGATGCTGGGTACGTCGCCGCTGTAGTCGTAGGAGTAGTCCACGTAGCGGGTGTTCTTGATCCCCGCGACCGGGTTGCCGTTGACGTCGGTACGGCCGGCGCGCAGGCGGGTGGAACGTTCAATCTGCGAGCGTTCGGTATTGGAGTAGGACAGGTCGGTGGACAGCATCCACGCCGGGCTGGGCCGCACGATCAGGTTCAGGCCACCGCCGGTGTATTCCTCGTTGCGCTCGAGGAAATTGCCGGTGGAATCGATGGTGGTGCTGCCGGTGTGGCTGAGCAGCGCACCGTCATCGCTGACCACGCGGTTGTTGATGTTGCGCATCATCGACGACAGCGTGAGGTCGGAGCGGTCTTCGGTGTAGTCGCGCTTGGAGTGCTGGTAATCCAGGTTGACTTCGACCGCTTCGTTGGGCCGCCACTGCAGCGCGCCGAACTGTGAATCGCGCTTGTCGTGTTCGATGAACTGGCGGTACAGGCGGCTGCCGGGCACCAAGTAGTACGGCACGCCGTTGGCGACGTCGTTGCCGTTGACCTGGGTGCAGTTGCGGGTGGCACCGACCACTTCGCGGCCATCGCAGGCGGCCCACGTGGTGCTGCTGGAGAACATTTCTTCCGGGTTGCTGCCTTCCAGCGCCTGCAGGCCAAGCGACACGCCCAGCTTGCCGCCGTTGCTGAACTCGAACTGGTCGATGTAGCTGGCGGTACCGCGCCAGCCCACGCCATCGCCGTCCTTGAGGCGGTCGTCGTACTCCTGCCAGGTGCCGCGGCCGTCCAGCTGGATGGTCTGCTTGCCGTACTCCAGCGGTTTGACGGTTTCCATGTTGACCGTGCCGGCGACGCCGCCTTCGACAAAGTCGGCGCGCTGGGTCTTGTAGATCGCCACGGTGTTGATCAGCTCCGACGGGAACTGGTTGAAGTTCACCGAGCGGTCGCCGCTGCCGTTGGTGGCCTCGCGCCCGTTGAAGGTGGACGAGCCCAGGAACGGACCCAGGCCACGGATCGAGATTTCCGAGGCGCCACCCTTTTCGCGGTGGGTGGACGCGCCGGTGATGGTTTCGATGGCTTCGCCGATGGACAGCGCCGGCAGGTCGCCGATGTCTTCCGCCGACAGCACGTCGGAGACCACGGTCTCCTCCCGCTTCTTGTCGATCGAGGTCTGGATGGTGCCGCGGGTCCCGGTCACCTGGACCTGGTCAAGCGTGGTGGCCTGCTGCGCCGGCGGGGTGGCCGGGGCGGCGTCCTGCGCGTGCACCAGCGGCACGGCTGCGGTAGCGCACAGGGCATAGAACAGCGCGCTGTGCAGCGCGGTGTGGCGGAAGCCTCGTGGCGAGGCCGTACGGCGGTCATGCAACATCGTGATCTCCCTCCCAGGATGGATCGTCCGACTACACGGATTCGATCCGGAAGATTCACGGTTGGAAGACCAATGTCAATGAATTGGTACTAAAGTCTACCCCGGTGATGTGCCTAGACCACTTAGGACCACTTTTATGTGCGCATGCAGCAGGATTTTGCGCAAAGCGCTTACCAGATGCGTCTAAAGTGGTATGCGATTCTGGTTGACTGTTGCGCGGTGGAGGCTGTTACCATCCGGACTCGCGTTGGCGTCCATGGTGATCTGGGAGGGTTAGCCGGTGGCACAGCAACATGATGTGGGTCCGGGTGAGGCGGTGAAGCGTTGGTGTTGGTGGGGTCCGTGCGTTAAAGCGCCGATTGGCCGTACGGGCGGGCGTTTGGGAACCGCCCCTACCATTCTGGCACTGCTCCTCTGTCCTGGGTTTGCCTGGTCGGCAGAGTACCTTGTGCACGACGCGGCCGGGTACGCCGCCGCTGCCAAGGGCTTGAAACCGGGCGATACCGTCGTTCTGGCTGACGGAATCTGGCGGGATGTGGACCTGCTGCTGACGGGCACCGGTAAAATTGGTCAACCAATTCGTCTGACTGCACAGACGCCGGGCAAAGTGATCCTCAGCGGGCAGTCGCAGCTGCGGCTGGCTGGCACCTATCTGGAGGTGTCCAACCTGGTGTTCCGCGATGGCTGGGCGCCGGGCGGCGAGGTGGTGAGCTTCCGCCGCTCCTCCAGTGCCTGGGCCGAGCACAGCCGGGTTACCGGCATCGTCATCGATGGCTATAACAAGCCCGACCGCGCCCAGTCCGACAACTGGGTGGCGATGTACGGCCGCTTCAACCGCTTCGACCACAACCAGCTGGTGGGCAAGACCAACGCCGGCACCACCCTGGTGGTGGTACGCAACGCCACCAGCGGCCTGGACAACCGCCACCGCATCGACCACAACTGGTTCGGGCCACGCCCCAACCTGGGCAGCAACGGCGGCGAGACCATCCGGGTGGGCACCAGCCACGATTCGCAGTCGGCCTCGAACACGGTGATGGAGAACAACTGGTTCGAGCACTGCGATGGCGAAGTGGAGATCGTCTCCAACAAGTCCGGCGGCAACCTCTACCGCGGCAACGTGTTCAAGGAGTCGCGCGGCTCGATGGTGCTGCGCCATGGCCACGGCAATGTGGTGGAGCGCAATGTGTTCCTGGGCAACGGCAAGGCGCACACCGGTGGGGTGCGGGTGATCAACCGCGACCAGATCGTGCGCGACAACTACTTCGAAGGGGTGGCCGGCGACGGCTTCGCCGCGGCGCTGGCGGTGATGGCCGGCACCCGCGATGCACCGCTCAACCGCTATGAGCAGGTCGACAACGCGCTGATCCGCCACAACAGCTTCGTGCAGGCGCGTTACCTGTTCCTCGGTGCAGGGCTGGACGAGGAGCGCAACGCCATGCCGGTGCGCAGCCGGATCGCCGACAACCTGTTCGTCGGCGATGGCAGCCGCGAGCTGTTGCGCACGCAGGGCGACCTTTCCGGCATTGCCTTCAGCGGCAACCTGCAGAGCCCCACGGCATCGCCCGGTTTCCCCAACGGCGTTCAGGGCCGTAGCCTCACCCTGCAGCGCGCGGCCAACGGGCTGTTGTATCCGCCGGCCGGCATCGAGGTCGGCGCACCGCGCGACCTGGCGCCGGTGCCGCGCGAACAGGTCGGGGTGGCGTGGTATCCCAAGCAGCTGACCCGGACCGCGCTGGACAGCGGCCGCGAGCACCGCGTGGCGCCGGGCGAAGACTCGCTGGTGACAGCGGTGGCGGCCAGCGCCGCGGGCGACCGCCTGCAGCTGCAGGCCGGCGATTACCGCATCAGCCAAGTGCTGGCGGTGGGCCACCCGCTGAGCGTGGTGGGTCCGGCCAAGGGCAAGGCCACGCTGCGCTTTTCGCGCCCGTCGCTGTTCGAGATCCGCCCCGGCGGTTCGCTGCGCCTGGCCGGGCTGGACATCGACGGCAGCCTGGCGCCGGACGCCGCCGGCAATGCGGTTATCCGCGTGCCGCCGGGCAGCCAGGCCTTCGATTACACGCTGGAGATCGCCAACAGCCGCATCCACGACCTGAGCAGCAACAAGGCCTTCGATGTGATCAACACCGGCAAGGGCACGTTTGCCGCGTCGATCCGGCTGCAGGGGGTGACGGTGCGCGACATCAGCGGCAGCGTGATCGCCGCTGCCGCCGAGACCGACGACCTGGGCACTTACAACGCCGAAACCGTGGAGATCATCGATTCGGTGTTCCAGCGGGTCGGCGGCCCATTGGTGAACCTCTACCGCGGCGGCACCGATGAAAGCACCTTCGGCCCGGCCTTCCAGCTGCGCGGCAGCCGCCTGGAACAGGTCGGCAACGCCGGCGACACCAGCCTGCGCCTGCACGGCGTGCAGCAGGCCCACCTGAGCGACACCACGTGGCTGCGCAGCGGCCGGGTGCGATTCACCCACCAGACCGGCGAGCCCACGCTGCGCCTGCGCAACACCACGTTCACCGCTACGGCGGCGCTGCAGTCCGATCTTCCAGCCGAGACTTTGCCATGACGCGTTCCACGCCCCTGATGCTGCTGCTGGCGGCCACTTTCAGCGCCTGCGCGCTGCCCGTCGCGCACGCGCAGGCGCCCAGCGCCGCCGCGCGCGGCACCCAGGCCGACACCGCACCGGTGCTGGTCACCGCCGCGCAGTGGGAGCAGATGCGCCGCGACGGTGCCGGCTACCCGATGTTCGCCAGGGAACAGGCGCGTGCGGAAAAACTCGTGCGTGCCATGATGAAGGCCGGCATCGACGTGCCGGTACCCAAGGACAAGGGCGGCGGCTACACCCACGAACAGCACAAGCGCAATTACCAGGCCATCCAGGCCGCGGGCGCGCTGTACCGGCTCACCGGCGACAAGGCGTATGCGAACTTCGCGCGCGATGTGCTCCTCGGCTACGCCAAGCTGTACCCCGGCCTGGGGGCGCATCCGGAAGGACGCGGGCAGATTCCCGGGCGACTGTTCTGGCAGACCCTCAATGATTCGGTGTGGCTGGTCAACGCCGTGCAGGGCTACGACGCGATCCGCGACAGCCTCAGCGCCGATGAGCGCCGCACCATCGACGACAACGTGTTCCGGGCGATGGCACGGTTCCTGAGCGGCAGCCCGGAGAACTTCGACAAGATCCACAACCACGCGACCTGGGCGGTGGCCGCCACCGGCATGACCGGCTACGTGCTGCGGGATCCGGTGCTGGTGGACCAGGCGCTGGAAGGCAGCAGGCGCGATGGCAGCGCCGGCTTCCTCAAGCAGGTGGACCAGCTGTTCTCGCCGGATGGCTATTACGAAGAAGGCCTGTACTACCAGCGGTATGCGCTGGCGCCGTTCATCCTGTTCGCCAACGCTGTACAGCGCAACGAACCCGACCGCGGAATCTTCAAGCGCCGCGACGGGGTGCTGCTCAAGGCGGTGGATGCGCTGGTGCAGAGCAGCTATGGCGGCTACTTCATCCCGATCAACGACGCGATCCTGGACAAGGGCCTGGACACCGAAGAGCTCGTGGCAGGCATCGACATCGCGTACGCCAACACCGGAGATGCACGGTTGCTGTCGGTCGCCAAGGACCAGAAGCGCGTGCTGCTCTCGCCCGAAGGGCTGCAGGTGGCCAAGGCGCTGGCTGAAAACAAGGCCAAGCCCTATGACTTCGTGCCCACCCTGCTGCGCGACGGTCCGGACGGCACCGAAGGCGCGCTGGCGATCCTGCGCATGGGTGGCGAGGACGGCCAGGCGCTGGTGATGAAGAACACCAAGCAGGGCATGGGCCACGGCCACTTCGACAAGCTCAACTGGCTGTTCTACGACAACCGCCAGCGCGTGGTCACCGACTACGGCGCGGCGCGCTTCCTCAACATCGAAGCCAAGTCCGGCGGCATCTACTTGCCCGAGAACACCAGCTGGGCGCGGCAGACGCTGGCGCACAACACGCTGGTGGTGAACGAGCAGAGCCACTTCGGCGGTGACTGGAAGAAGGGCCAGCCGCTGTCGCCGGCCCCGCTGCTGTTCGCGGTGACCGACGACACCCAGATCGTGTCGGCACGCATGGACGGTGCGTACGACGGCGTGAGCTTCACCCGCACCCAGGCGCTGCTGTCGCACCCCTCGCTGGGCCAGCCGGTGGTGCTGGACCTGCTGCGCGTTGACGGCAACAAACCGGCCCGCTACGACCTGCCGCTGCACTTCAACGGCCACATCATGGACGTCGGCTTCAAGGCGCAGTCGGCCGTGGCCACCCGGCCGGTGCTGGGCACGGCCAACGGCTACCAGCACGTGTGGGTGGATGCCTCCAGCGACCCCTCCACCGAGGCCCGCAGCCTGACCTGGCTGCTGGATGGGCGCTTCTACACCTACCGTTTCGCCAGCACCGCGCCGTCGCGCGCGTTGATCGGCGAAAGCGGCGCCAACGACCCGTCGTTCAACCTGCGCCGCGAGCCGCTGCTGCTGCAGCGCGTGGATGGCCAGGCCAGCACCACCTTCTACGGCGTGCTGGAACCGCATGGGCAGTACGACGGCACGGCCGAAACCGTGCGCGGCGCCAACAGCCGCATCGATGCGATCACCCACTACCGTGGCAAGGACGCCAGCGTGCTGGTGCTGGCGCTGGCGGGCGGCAAGCGGGTGGCACTGGGGGTGGCCGATGATCCGTCCAAGGGCGGCACGCACGAAGTGAGCGGGAACGGCCAGCGCTGGACCTGGACCGGCGGCTGGAAGCGCTTCGACACCGCCAGCGGCAAGGACGGCAAATGAAGATCACGAGCAAGGCAACGTCCTACGTACGCTGGCTGATCGTGGCCCTGATCGCGGTGGCCACGGTGATCAACTACATCGACCGCAACGCACTGGCGGTGATGTGGCCGCAGATCTCCAAGGACGTGGGCGCCACCAAGGAAGACTACGCGCTGCTGGTCACGGTGTTCATGCTGTTCTACGCCGCCGGCCAGTTCGTGTTCGGCCGGCTGTTCGACATCATCGGCACCCGGCTGGGCTTTGCCCTGTCGATCGCGGTGTGGTCGATCTCGATCGCACTGCACTCGGTCACCCATTCGATCCTGTCCTTCAGCATCGTGCGCGCCATGCTGGGCATCAGCGAAGCCGGCGCCTGGCCGGGTGCGGTGAAGGCCAATGCGGAATGGTTCCCGGCGCGCGAACGGGCCCTGGCGCAGGGCGTGTTCAATGCCGGCGCGTCCGTTGGCGCGATCGTGTCGGCGCCGCTGATCGCGGTGCTGTTCCTGTGGCTGGGATGGCGCGGCACGTTCATCCTGATCGGCGCGATCGGTTTCGTCTGGCTTCTGCCATGGCTGATCATCTACCGCGCCGGCCCGGACAAACATCCGTGGGTAAGCGCGGCCGAGCGCGCGCTGATCCTGGACGCGCCGGCCGAACAGCCGGCGGTGCCCAAGGCCGAGTACGCGCCCAACGTGCGCCAGTTGCTGGGCCACCGGCAGACCTGGGGCATCCTGATCTCGCGCTTCTTCCTGGATCCGATCTGGTGGCTGTTCGTGTCCTGGCTGCCGATCTACCTGGCCGATACTTTCGGCTTCGACATCAAGCAGATCGGCATCTTCGCCTGGGTGCCCTACGTGGGCGCGATGATCGGCAGCCTCGGCGGCGGCTGGCTGTCCGGCCGGCTGATCGGCGCCGGCTGGAGCGTGGACCGCGCGCGCAAATGGGTGATCACCCTGGGCGGGGCGATCATGGCGCCTGCGCTGGTGGGCGCGGTGCTGGCCACCGACCCGGTCTGGGCGGTGGTGACCATCGCTTTCGTGCTGCTCGGCTTCCAGATCGCCATCGGCAACATCCAGACCCTGCCCGGCGACATCTTCAGCGGCAAATCGGTGGGCTCGCTGGCCGGGCTGGGCGGCATGGCCGCGGTGGCCGGCACGCTGATCACCACCTGGCTGGTGCCGGTGATGACCCGCGAGTCCTACGCACCGATCTTCATCCTGGTGGCGGCGCTGGTGCCCGCCTCCCTGCTCGCCCTGTGGCTGGTGACCGGACGCGTCGAGAAGGTCGACGCGCCGCCGCACCGCTGAATTTCCTTTTCCCCCTCGCATCACTGGAGTAACGAATGAATCAGTTCAAGGACAAGGTGGCGATCGTCACCGGTGGCGGCCGCGATATCGGCCGTGAGATCTCGCTGAAGCTGGCCGCGGCCGGCGCCAAGGTGTGCATCAACTACGCCAACGACGAAGCCAGCGCGCAGGAAACCCTGCAGCAGGTGCAGGCCGCCGGCGGCACCGCCATCGTGCACCGCGCCGACGTGACCGACGCGCAGGCCGTGGCCGGCATGGTTGCCGCCACGCAGGCTGCGTTCGGGCCACGGATCGACGTGCTGGTGAACGTGGCCGGTGGCATGGTGCAGCGCCGCCCGCTGGCCGAGATCGACCCGGCGTTCTTCCACAAGGTGATGGACCTCAACATGAGCTCGGTCTACCTGACCACCCATGCGGTGGTGCCGCACATGCCCGAAGGCGGCGCGATCGTGAACTTCGCCTCGCAGGCCGGCCGCGATGGCGGTGGACCGGGCGCGTCGATCTACGCCACCGCCAAGGCCGCCGTGATGACCTTCACCCGCGCCATGGCCAAGGAACTGGGCCCGCGCGGTATCCGCGTCAACGCGCTGTGCTGCGGCATGATTGCCACCCGCTTCCACGATGAGTTCACCAAGCCGGAAGTGCGCACCGCCGTGGCCGGCAACACCCCGCTGCGCCGCCAAGGCTGCCCGCAGGAAGCAGCCGACACCGCCGTGTACCTGGCCTCGGACGCGGCCGGCTTCATCACCGGTGCCAACGTCGACGTCAACGGCGGCACCTACTTCTCCTGATAGACCGCTGACCGCCTGGGAGGGCCGCCATGCTGCGCTGGATCACTGCACTTTCATTTGCACTTGCCACCAGCGCCGCGGCGCTGCCCACCCAGGCCCAGGTCTGGGTACCGGCCTGGACCGCCTCGCCGGCGCCCGACCGCCAGGACGGCACGCCGGAAGCACCGGTGCAGTTCGCCAACCAGACCGTGCGCCAGGACATGCGCCTGGCCAGCTCGGCCACCGCGCTGCGCTTCCGCATCACCAACGAGCTGGGCGTGGCGCCGCTGCATATCGGCGGCGCCACCGCACAGCGCACCGGCACGGCCACGCCGGCCAAGCTGGTGACCTTCAACGGGCGCAGCGAGGTCACCGTGCCAGTGGGCGCGGTGCTGCTCAGCGACCCGGTGCCGATGGCGGTGCCGGCGCTGGCTGATGTCTCCCTCACCGTGTATTTCCCCGAACCCACCCAGCCGGCGGTGCGGCGCACCGCGCTGCGCGTTGCCGACGGCCGCCAAGCCGAGGTCGCCGACAAGGTGAAGCTGGCCTACCGGCAGAACGTGGTGTCGGCGGTGCTGGCCGAGCGCAGCAGTAAACCCATCGTCGTGGTGGCCTTGGGCGATTCGATCACCGAAGGTGCCACCGCCACGCGCGGCAGCAATGGTGATTGGCCTTCGCTGCTGGCCGCCCGCCTGCAGCAGGCCTGCCCGGACCAGGTGGTGCTGGTCAACGCCGGCATCAGCGGCAACAAGGTGATGGACCATGGCCGCAGCCACAGCGCGCTGGCCCGGCTGGACCGCGATGTGATCGCATTGCCGCACGTGGACCGGGTGATCCTGTTCGAAGGCATCAACGATATCCGCCATGACGGCGGCACCCCGCCGGTGGCCGGCCGCAACGCCGATGACATGGTGCTGGGCTACCGGCAGGTGGCCGAGCGCCTGCACAGCAACGGCATCCGCGCCATTGCCGCAACGATGACGCCGTTCGGCGGCTCTGACCGCTACGAACCCGTATCGGCCGGCACCCGCACCACGCTCAACACCTGGATGCGCGGTGGGCGCAGTGGCTTCGATGCGCTGATCGACTTCGACCAGATCCTGCGAGATCCGGCCAAGCCGGAGTTCCTGCCGGAAGCGATCACCCGCGATTTCCTGCACCCCAACGATGAAGGCTACCGGCGCATGGCCGATGGCGTGGACCTGGCCGTGCTCGGGTGCAAGGCACGATGAGCACGCAGCAGTTCCAGCTGGCACGTCACGCCAGCCCACGCTGGGCCGCGATGGCGCTGGGTGAAGTGATGTTGCGGTTCGACCCGGGCGAAGGCCGCGTGCGCAACGCCCGCCAGTTCCAGGTATGGGAAGGCGGCGGCGAGTACAACGTGGCACGCGGGTTGAGCAGCACCTTCGGCCATGCCACGGCGGTGCTGACCGCACTGCCGCGCAACGAACTGGGCCTGCTGGCCCAGCAGCTGATCCAGGCCGGCGGCGTGGACAGCAGCCAGATCCTCTGGCGCGAGTACGACGGCATTGGCCGCAACACGCGGATGGGGCTGAACTTCACCGAGCGCGGCTTCGGCGTGCGCGCGCCGCTGGGGGTTTCCGATCGGGCGTACTCGGCCGCCTCACAGCTGCAAGCCGACGAATACGACTGGGACACGCTGTTCGGCGTGCACGGGGTGCGCTGGCTGCACACCGGCGGCATCTTCGCGGCGTTGTCCGAGCGCAGCGCGCAGACGGCCATCGCTGCCGTGCGCGCGGCGCGCCGGCATGGCGTGGCGGTGTCCTACGACCTCAACTACCGCGCCAGCCTGTGGAACAGCCATCCGGACCCGGACGCGGCACGGCACGCCAACTGCGCCATCGCCGCCGAGTGCGACCTGCTCATTGGCGATGAGTACTCGTTCGCGGCCTGCCTGGGCATGGACCTGGCCGACCTGGGCCGGCGCGAGACGCCGATGGATGTGGGACCGGCCGATGCGGCCGCGCTCCGCGCAATGGAACGGTTCCCGAACCTGCAGGCGGTGGCGTTCACCCTGCGCGATGCCAGCAACGCGGCCCGCAACGGTTGGGCCGGCGCGCTGCGCAATCGGCAGGCGCTGTTCGTCTCCGCCGCGCGCGAAGTCGACCTGCTGGATCGGGTCGGCGGCGGCGATGCGTTCGTGGCCGGCGTGGTGCATGCCCTTCTGGAAGGGCTGGGCGAGCAGGCGGCGGTGGAGCTCGGCGCGGCGCATGGCGCACTGGCGATGTCCACGCCGGGCGATGCCGCGTGTACCAGCCGCGAGGAAGTGGAGGCGGTGGCGCGCGGTGACGGCGCCGCCGCGCGGCGCTAACGAGCTGCAGGACTACCCGGAGAGGCGGGAGAGTCGTCCGAGCAAGCGCAGCGCCGGGTACTCGTCGCGCCGTCGATAGGTGCGGCGGTAGTACTCGTTCCAGTAGCTGGTGGCCTGCTGACCTAGCCGCTGCATGTACAGCGGATTCTCCTGCGCAAACGAGACGTACCGTGCGGGCGGCTGCTCAGAAAGCGCGCTGTCGATGCAGGTCACGATCTCCAGGACATATTCACCCAGCAACTGCAGCACGAACGGCACCACCCATGGCTCATCTGCGAGCAGCAGAGCCCGCATGCACTCCTCACGCACATAGCCGTCGTTGTGGCGCGTTCCCAAGCACAGCGCAATCCTGCCGGTCACCCCAGGAACGCCGCAGGCATCGCGCAAGTCCTCGCGCGCGTAGTACACGCGATAAGGAAAGCGGATTGGCATGCCCTGTACCAAGACCTGCACGTCGTCCGGCGAAGTGGTTGCACAGCCTCGCTCAAGCAGATGCAGGACATGGGCCAGTTCGCTACGAGGAATAGAAGGCAGCGTGAGCATGGGACCGAGCTTAGCTCAGCGCAGCATTGATAGCGCGGACAGCCCGGATAGCGCCGACCGGGTCAAGGGGCCAGGCAATGCATCGGCGGTGAACCAGTCCAGCGCGAGGATCGCCTCAGGCTCAAGCGATGCGGCCTCGGTGTCGTCCAACGTGCGCGCCAGATAGACCGGCGCCACCCAATGCTGCTCCAGCTCGGGTTCAAAGTGGTCCACCACGCACAGCAGGCGCACTACCGCTACATGCAGCCCGGTTTCTTCCCGCACTTCGCGCACCACCGTGTCTTCCACCTTCTCCATCCAATCGACCTTGCCGCCGGGCAGGCCCCAGTGGCCCTGCTCGGGCGGACGCCCGCGCTTGACCAGCAGGACGGCACCATCGGGACGCTGGATGACGGCGCCACAGCCGACGCGGGGTTGTTGCAGTGGGGTCGGCTGGGACATGGGATTCTCCGGGGGGCGGCGGCATTATCGCCTGCGGGCCCGCGACCACCAACGGTGGCCGCCTACCGTGTGCTGTGCACCCGGGACCATCCGTGGTGGCCGCCAACCGTTGCTTCGGACGCGCGACCATCCGTGGTGGCCGCCAACCGATGGGTGCGGCGGTAGGTACCGACCGTTGGTCGGTACGCTTTTCGCGCGCACAAAAAAGGCCCGGCAATGTACCGGGCCTTGTCGCTGCGCCGGTCAGGCGCGCAGCGGAGCAATCAGACGCCGCTTACCAGCTGAAGCGCGGGCCGACCGACCATTCCTTGTCACCGTGGCGATCCATCTTGATGTCGCCGTTGATGCCCCAGTTCTGGTTCAACTTTACCTGGCCACCGAGGCGACCGTAGAACTCGCCGTCCGGGTTGATGCCACGCTTCTTGCTGTAATCCTCGTAGCCAGCCATGGCATAGACTTCGGCATGGTCGCCGAACGCGGTGCGGATACCGGCTTCGGCGCTGTAGCCGTTGAAGTCCAGGCCTTCCTTCGGGTCGTACTTGTTGTAGGCAACGCGGCCCACGAAGTCGGTGCTGGTGGCGATTTCGTGGTTGTAGCCCACGCCCACGCGCCACTGGTCAATCTTGAAGTCGCCGATGTCGGTCTTCTGCTGGCTGTACTCACCAAACGCATGGAAGTTCGGCAGGAAACCGTACGAACCCTTGACACCCCAACCGTCAGCCTTGCCACCGTCGGCATCGGTCTTGACGTAGTCGCCTTCGGCGTAATTGTAGGAAAGGCCTTCGGCAGCGGAAGCAGCGAAAGGCAGAGCGGCGGCCAGCGCCAGGGCAATCAGGGAAGTCTTCATGGGGGTACACCTTTTCTTGTTCGGTCGTGCAGTGTCGCAAGCGGCTTCTGCATCGGGAATGTAAATTCTCCGTTATTCGACACAACGCGCCCTGAAGTAGGCCGCCTTCAACGCAGCGAATTTTCGGCAACCATTCAGTCGGCGCGTGTCATACGCGCGCAATGCAATTTCGTGCCGTGCACAACGCGTGACGTAGTGACACGCCATGCGTGTCAGCGCGGTAGCTGAGCGTTCGCAAACAATCCTGGAGCGGCATACCGGCCAGAACGGCACGGCAACGCAGAATGGAATCCGGTCACGACGATACCCTCGCGGGGCGTCGCGCGTTGGGGAAGCCGCTCTTGGGGAGTAGTCGGCTAACGCGCCCATCTTCCGTATTGCACCGGCTGACGCAGCAGGGGCGTCGCACCGCAGGTCTCTTGGGGTAGGCCCTGCCCGGCTTCTGCATAGTGTGCTGAACACGGTCCGGTAAACATCAGGATGTTCCTCACTGTGGTTAGGGTTTTTCTGACCCCGGCCCCACTCCCGTGTGGCTCGCGCCGCGCACAAGCGATTGATTCTGCGCGATGACACCGCATGAACAGGGAGCCATCACGTGATTTGACGGAGGCCAGGCGCACTGTCGATTTCCCCCACGCCCATGCGTCGTACCTGTGAAGGTGCCCAGCCTGGCGCACCGGTGACCGGAGGCTGCAGATGTCCTATATCGACGGTTTCGTACTGGCCGTACCCACCGCCAACAAACAGAAGTTCATCGATCACGCCAATGAAGGCGACTCGGTATTCATCGACTTCGGCGCCACGCGCGTCGTCGAATGCTGGGCCGATGATGTCCCCCGCGGCAAGCAGACCGACTTCTTCCGCGCGGTCGAAGCCAAGGACGATGAAACGTTGGTGTTCTCCTGGGTCGAGTGGCCGGACAAGTCCACGCGCGATGCCTGCATGGAGAAGATGATGAGCGACCCGCGCATGGATCCGGAGAAAAACCCGATGCCGTTCGACGGCAAGCGGATGATCTATGGCGGCTTCGTTCCGATCGTGGATCTGGGCGGCAAGCGGTAATCCTCGACCGGACGGCGGCGACGACGCAGGCAGCCACCCACCCGGTTCAGCGGGTATGGCTGCTGTCGTCGTCCATGCGGTGCGCACTGCCCATGCCCATGCCACCGCCCATGCCCCCCATGCCGCCGCCTGCACCGCCCTTCCCGCCGCTGCCGTCGCCGCCATCAGGTCTGCCGCGCGCGCCCCCCGGCGCGGGACGCGCGGGTCCCTGGCGGGGAATGGTCACGCTGCTGGGAATGGGCGCCAGGTCCAGCGCTTCGCGGATGAAGTCGCGCAGCGACACCACCAGTTCGGCGGTGGGCACGGCGCGGCCTTCGGCCAGTTCATTGGCGGCATGCGCGGCCAGCCGCACCTGTTCGTCGGTACCCAGTAGCACGATGTCGGACAGCGCCGCTTCTACCGCATCGCGGATCCGGCGCGCACGGTCGCTACCGGTGTTGAGCGGCAGATCCAGGGTGTCGTCTTCTTCGCTGGGCAGTTGGCGCAGGTCGCGCAGGTGGCGGGGGTCGACGTGCAGCGCCCCGGTGAATGACCCACCCAGGGTCTTGTAAGCGGCGATCAAGGTACGCAGCCGCTCGTTGATCTGGCGGTTCTCGCGCTCGCGGCGCTGTTGCAGGGTCTGCATGAAGACCAGGCGGATACCCACGCCGACCAGGGTGATGACGGCCAGCCCGACCAGGGTCGAGAGCATGGCCTGCCAGGAACTGAAGTCCAGGTTGCGCATCGGTGTGCAGACTCCCCGCCGTGGTGGCTGGATGGTCCTGCGTTCTACCGGAAGCCGCGTTGCTGCGGCGTGTTCACGTGGGTGCTCACGGCGCCCGCCCGGGGGCAGGCGCCGTGCTGACGCTTACTTGCGGGCGCGCTTGGCCGGGGCCTTGCGGGCCACGGTCTTGGCAGCGCGCTTGGCCGGGGCGGCCTTGCGGGCGACGGCCTTCCTGGCCACGGCCGTCTTCTTGCCGACGGCCTTCTTGGTGGCTGCCGACTTGCGGGCAACGGTCTTCTTGGCGACGGCGACCTTCTTGCCGACCGACTTGCGGGCAACGGCGGTCTTCTTGCCAACGGCCTTCTTGGTGGCGGCCGACTTGCGGGCGACCGCCTTCTTGGCGGTGGCGACCTTCTTGCCAACCGTCTTACGCGCGGCCACGGTCTTCTTGCCAGCAACCTTGCGGGCGGTGGCCGACTTCTTGGCAACGGCCTTCTTTGCGGTAGCGACCTTCTTGCCGACAACCTTCCTGGCGGTCGCGGTCTTCTTGGTCACGGCCTTCTTGGCGGTGGCCGACTTGCGGGCGACAGCCTTTTTGGCAGTTGCGACCTTCTTGCCGGCGACCTTCTTGGCCGCAGCGGTCTTCTTCGTCACGGCCTTCTTGGCGGTGGCGACCTTCTTGCCGGCAACCTTCTTGGCGGCCTTGGTGGTCTTGGTCACGGCCTTGTCGGCGGCGGCCTTCTTCTTGGCGACCTTCTTGGTCAGCGCAGCCGCTTCGGCCTTGGCATTGGACTTGGCCGCTTCCAGCTTCTTCTTGGCGCTGGCCAGGGTCTTGCCCACCGACTTGGCGGCGTTGTCGGCCTTCTTGGCGACGGTCTTCTCAGCCTTCTTGACCGCCTTGGTGACCTTGGCCACCTGGGTGGTGGCAGCCTTGCGCGCGCGCTTGGCGGTCTTCTTTACCTTGGCGACCACTTCTTCGGCGGTGTGCGCGATGGTTTCGCCCACGCCTTCGGCGGTTTCTTTCACGCTCTCGACGCCCTGCGACAGGGTCGCGGTCACACCATTTCCGTTGCTCATGTTGCCCTCCTGAGGGGCCTGGTCAGTGATTTCGCTGGCGATGCTATACCGGCGCGGTCCCGGGTGGAACGGTCTTGTCGCAGCGGATGAGGCGCGGATGTGCTGGGGAGATGCGACGAATGCAACACGCGTGTGCCGTGCTGGTGTGGAAAAGCGCTTTAAAACAGCGGTGCGCGTGTTTCCCGCGCGTGCACGCGTGGCGCGTTTCGCGTGCGTGGCGGCGGGTGGTGCGGGTCTGGAGTTGATGGTCGTGCGCGGACATTCCGTTGCCCTTTCCTGCACAAGTGCGCTGGATGTGGGGGAATTTCTGCTCGGGCTGTGGAGCGTTTCTTCGTTTGGGGTCCATGCGTTACCGGGGCGATGGGCGCTATTGGCGGTCGTCTGGGGACCGACCCTACCGGGGAGGTGCGACGGTTTTCTGGCGACCTGGTGCAGTCCGGCCGCTCCCTGCCGAGCGGGATCCGCTGTAACGGCGACCGGGTGTGGGGGGCGCCGCTCATCCGGTTTTCAGGCGTTGCCGGACAGACTCGAGGCGCTTGAATTACCGTATACCCGTTCCCTGCCCCAACCCGGACTCCCATGCGACCGCTTCCGACCCTGCTTACGCTCGCGCTTGCTGCCGCCTTCGGTGGCTTCGTCGCCTCCGCGATCAACGCCCACCTGGACAATCGCGCCGAGGCGGCGCCGGCGTCGTTGGCGATTCCGGCCACGGCTGCGTTGCCGGCGTCGGTGGCCGGGCAGCCGCTGCCGTCGCTGGCCCCGATGCTGGAACGGGTGATGCCGGCGGTGGTCAGCGTCAACACAAAGCAGGTGGTGCGGGTCCGCAACCCCTACTTCAATGATCCGTTCTTCCGCCGCCTGTTCCCGGAAGTGCCGCAGGAGCGCATCAATGAATCGCTGGGCTCGGGGGTGATCATCGACGCTGCCGAGGGCCTGGTGCTGACCAACCACCATGTGATCGACAACGCCGACGACGTGCAGGTGACCCTGTCGGATGGGCGCACGGTCAAGGCCGAGTTCCTTGGTTCGGACCGCGACACCGACGTGGCGCTGATCCGCATTCCGGCGGACAAGCTCACCGCGCTGCCGCTCGGCGACAGCGCACAACTGCGCGTGGGCGACTTCGTGGTGGCGATCGGCAATCCGTTCGGTTTCAGCCAGACGGTGACGTCGGGCATCGTGTCGGCGGTCGGCCGCACCGGCATCCGTGGGCTGGGCTACCAGAACTTCATCCAGACCGACGCCTCGATCAACCCGGGCAATTCCGGCGGCGCGCTGGTCAACCTGCAGGGCCAGCTGGTGGGCATCAACACCGCCAGCTTCAATCCGCAGGGCAGCATGGCCGGCAACATCGGCCTGGGCCTGGCCATTCCCACCAACCTGGCTCGCGACGTGGTGGACCAGCTGGTCAAGCATGGTGTGGTCGTGCGCGGCACGCTGGGGATCGAGGCGCAGAACCTGACCCAGGCGCTGGCGCAGAACCTGGGCCTGAGCGAGGCGCGTGGCGCGCTGGTTACCCGCGTGCTGGCCGGTTCCGGCGCGGCAGCGGGTGGGTTGAAGCCGGGCGACGTAGTGGTCGCGGCCAACGGCCAGCGCGTGGACAGCGCGCAGGCGCTGCACAACGTGGAAGGCCTGCAGCCGGTGGGCAGCGCGCTGAACCTGGACGTGCGCCGCGACGGCAAGGCGCTGCAGCTCAAAGCCACGCTGAAGGAACAGCCGCGTGCGGTGGCCGGCGAGTCGCTGGATCCGCGCCTGGCCGGCGCCACCTTCGTCGACCTGCCCGAGACGCTGCGCCAGGCCGGCGACGGCGGGGTCATGGTCAGCGAGGTCAAGCGCGGCAGCCGTGCAGCGAACTCCGGGCTGGCCGCGGGCGATGTGATCATCCAGGCCAGCGTGGGTGAATTCGCCGACCTGGCCAGCTGGCGCGCCAATTTCCAGAAGCCGCCGCAGCAGCTGGTGCTGCGGATCGTGCGCGGCAATGCGCGCGGCGACCTGGTGATGCGCTGAACCGGTCAGGCCGCCTTCGCGTGCGGATCACGCCAGCTGACGCCCTCTACACCCGCCCGGTGCTATTACCTTGTGTTCGTTGCCGACGGGTTCTTCCGCGGTCACCTGCCCCATCGCTTACCTAACGGAGACACATAATGAGCCCCACCAACACCGAAAACCTCAAGGAACACCTGGGCGAAGCCGGCTCGCACCTGAAGTCGGCCGCCAGCGCCGCCGGCGGTGCGATCAAGGGCGCCACCGGTGCGGCCGGCGACGAGCTGCGCATTGGCCGTGCCAACGTCAAGGCCGAGCTGTCCGACACCGCACTGTCGGGTCTGGCCGCGGCTGAATTCGGCGGTGCCGCCGCCAAGGAACAGGTCGATGCGCTGATGGACAAGGGCAAGGACCTGGTCGACAGCGCCGCCGAGCTGATCCGCGAGCGCCCGCTGGCCTCGTTCGGCGTGGCCTTCGCGGCTGGCTGGATCATTGCCAAGCTGGCCCGCAGCGGCGGCGACAAGTAAGTCGGCGTGAGCGATCAAGCACAGTCGACCCCGGACGGTGGAGCCTCCGCTCCACCCGACGGCGATGCCGGCGCGCCGCGCCTGGATGAAAGCATCCGCGAGATCGGCCAGGCCGGGCGTGCCACCGTTGATTCGGGCAAGCACACCCTGCGTTCGTTGCGGCGGCTGGCGTCGTTCGAATTCGCCCTGGCGCGCAGCGCGTTCGGTCGAGCGCTGGCCTGGAGCGGGGTGGCGATCGTATTCGGCGCCTCGGCCTGGCTGTTGCTGGCCGGCACCCTGATCGCGCTCATGCAGCGCTGGGGCCTGTCCTGGTTCCAGTCGCTGTTGATCACCTCACTGGTCAGCCTGGCGGTGACCGGCTACTCCATCTGGCGGGTGTCGTTCTTCTTCCGCCATACCGGCATGCATGCCACGCGTCGGCAGCTTGCGCGCCTGGGCCTGTTCGATGAGCCCAGCGATGATGATGCCGAAGCCCAGGACGAAGGCACGGAGCGTTCGCCATGAAATTCGAAGCCCTGCGCCACCGCGTCAAGCGCGCGGAAAAAGTGGTGTCGATCCGGGTCGACGAGACCCAGTGCAACTGGTTCACCCTCAGCCAGGCCTGGCGGGAGGGCTGGACGCCGCTGCGCATCGTCAGCGTGGGCCTGGTCGGCGGCTTCATCGCCGGCAAGCTGGAACCGGGCAAGACCCGTTTCCATGGCGCGCGCTGGCTGCAGATGATCGGTTCGGTGTCCAACCTGATGGCCAGCGCGCAGGCGGCATTCGCCTCGATGCAGGCCAGCGAGGCCGCCGATACCGCCGAGCAGGCGGCAGACAAGGTGGAAGAAGCGGTCGATCCCACCCCGGTGGCACCCGTGCGGGCGGCAGCGCCTGCCGCTGCGCCCAGGGCCCGGGTGACCGCTACGCAGGAAGCGGCGCAGCCACAGCCGCAGCCGGCGGAAGCAGCCACCGACGTTTCCGAACGTTGACCGGTAGCGCCGGCCGTCGGCCGGCCCTCCGTAACCCGTAGGCCGGCCAACGGCCGACGCTACCGACTCCACACGCCGCACGCACCCGGGTTGCCCAATAATGCGTCTCCTCTCCAGCGTGCGACCTGCATGAGCGTTCCTGCGCCTTCCCCTGCCGACGCTGACCTCGTCGCGCCCCCGCCGCCCGCACCGCGCCCACGCGCGCCAATGTCGCTGGTGGTGCTGGCCTTCCTGGCGGTGTGCTTCACCTTGTGGGCCGCGCAGGAGGTCATCCTGCCGGTACTGCTGGCGATGTTCTTCGCGCTGGTCGGCAATCCGATCATCCGCTTCCTGGGCCGGCTGTGGATTCCGCGCTTCCTCGGTGCGGTGCTGGTGATCGGGGTGGGCCTGAGCGGTGCCACCGCGCTGGGCGTGCAGCTGGTCGGTCCGGCAATGGACTGGGCGCAGGAAGCCCCGCAGCAGCTGCGCAAGGTCGCCCGCCAGGTGCAGAACCTGACCAAGCCGGTGCAGCAGGCCAACCTGGCGGCGGAGAATTTCGCCCGCGTGGCCGGCGGCGAAGGCAGCCGCCGGGTACAGGTGGTGCGCACCCAGCTGGATGATCCCTACAAGGTGCTGACCCGCGCGCCGCGGCTGGCCGCGTCGGTGCTGGCGGTGGTGCTGCTGACCCTGTTCTTCATGATCTACGGACAGAACCTGCAGCGGCACGCCATCGCCCTGTTCCCCAGCCGCCAGCAGCAGCGCTTCACCGCCGATATCCTGCGTTCGATCGAACGCGAGGTGTCGCGCTACGTGCTGACCATCACCGTGATCAACACGCTGGTGGGGCTGGTGTTTTCCGGGGTGTTGCTGCTGCTCGGGATCAGCCTGCAGGAAGCCCTGCTGTGGGGCACGGTGGCCGCGCTGCTGAACTTCGCGCCCTACGTGGGTCCGCTGATCGGGGTGACCCTGATGCTGCTGATGGGCTTCGTGGAGTTCAGCGATCCGTTCAAGGCGATGCTGCCGGCCGCGTGTTACCTGGCCCTGCATACCATCGAAGGGCAGATCGTGACCCCGATCGTGCTGGGGCGGCAGATGGCGATTTCGCCGCTGATCCTGATCCTGGCGCTGATGGTGTTCGGCTGGCTGTGGGGCATCGTCGGCCTGCTGCTGTCGGTGCCGCTGCTGGTCTGCATCAAGCTGGTGCTGGCACGGCTGGACGGCACCCAGGGCTGGGCGAAGCTGCTGGAGTAGAGCCACGCCCTGCGTGGCTGCCCCCACAGGCGTAGAATGACCGGGTGAATTTTCCCGTCCAAGCCATCACCCTCGACCTCGACGACACCCTGTGGCCGTTCGCCCCCATCGGCGCCCGCATCGACCAGGTGTTGCACGAGTGGATGCTCCAGCACAGCCCCGCCACCGCCGCGATGTATCCGGTGGCGGCGATGCGTGAGCTGCGCGAGCGCTCCTTCCGCGACAACCCGCACCTGCACTACGACCTGAGCGCGCTGCGCCGGTTGACCCTGCGCGAAGCGCTGGAAAACAGCGGCGCCGACCTGGCCCTGCTGGAACCGGCTTACGAGGCGTTCTACGCCGCGCGCAACCAGGTGGAGTGCTACCCCGATGCGATCGAGGCGCTGGCCCGCATCGCCGCGCGGGTGCCGGTGGCCGCGCTCAGCAATGGCAATGCCGACCTGGCCCGCATCGGCCTGGACCACCACTTCGTGTTCCAGCTCGGCTCGCGCGAACACGGTGCGGCCAAGCCGGCCGCCAGCATCTTCCACGCCGCCTGCGACCGCCTGGGCGTGCCCCCGGCGCAGGTGCTGCACGTGGGCGACCACGTCGAGATGGACGTGGTCGGCGCGATGCAGGCCGGCCTGCGCGGCTGCTGGATCAACCGCGTCGAACACACCTGGCACCATCCTTCGCTGCAGCCCGACCTGCAGTTCGACACCCTGACCGGACTGGCCGACTGGCTCGATGCGAACGCATCGGCGCAGCACGCCCGTCCACGAACGGAGCACGACCCCGCATGACCCAGATCACCGGCTTCACCACCGATTCGGCCAAGGCCCTGCCGCTGCATGTCATGGAGCGCGAGCAGTTCGCGGCATGGCGGGCGCAGCAGGACGAGACGCTGGTTGCCTGGCTGGACGCGCAGCATTTCAACGGCAGCGGTGGCAGCGTGGTGCTGCTGCCGGGCCCGCACGGCCTGGCCGGCGCGATCGTCGGCGTGGGCGACCTGGGCGATGCCTATGCCTATGCGCATGCGCCGTTCGCGCTGCCGGAAGGCACGGTCTGGCAGCTGGCCGACGCGCTGCCCGGCGAGATCGAAACCCTGCTGCACCTGGGCTGGGGCCTGGGCAGCTACCGCTTCGCGCGCTACCGCAAGCCCAACCGCGCCCCGGCGCAGCTGCTGGCAACCCCGGCACCCGAAGTGCGCGATGTGATCACCGCCAGCCTGCGCGTGCGCGACTGGGTCAACACGCCCACCGAAGACATGGGCCCGCAGCAGCTGGAAGACGCCGCGCGTGAACTGGCCGCCGCACACGGTGCGCAGGTCGAGGTGATCACGGGCGATGCGCTGCTGGAGCAGAACTTCCCGGCCATCCACGCCGTGGGCCGCGCTTCGCACCGCGCGCCGCGCCTGATCGCGCTGCGCTGGGGCCAGGCCGGTCGCCCGCACGTGGCGCTGGTGGGCAAGGGCGTGTGCTTCGACACCGGCGGGCTGGACATCAAGCCGGCCGACGGCATGCGCAACATGAAGAAGGACATGGGCGGCGCCGCGCATGCGCTGGCACTGGCCGGGCTGGTGATGGCGCAGGAGTTGCCGGTGCAGTTGACCCTGCTGATCGCGGCGGTGGAAAACGCGATCGGGCCGGACGCGTTCCGCCCGGGCGAAGTCATCGCCACCCGCAAGGGCCTGAGCATCGAGATCGACAACACCGACGCCGAAGGCCGCCTGGTGCTGTGCGACGCGCTGACCTACGCCAGCGAGCAGAGCCCGGAGATCGTGCTGGACTTCGCCACCCTCACCGGTGCGGCGCGGATCGCGCTGGGCCCGGACCTGCCGGCGCTGTTCAGCAACAACGACACGCTGGCCCAGCAGTGGCTGCAGGCCGGTGAGAGCACCCGCGACCCGGTCTGGCGCATGCCGTTGTGGCGCCCGTACCTGCGCTACCTGCACAGCGGCATTGCCGACCTGGCCAACGCCGGTTCGCGCATGGCCGGCTCGGTCACCGCGGCGCTATACCTGGAACGCTTCATCGGCGAAGGCCAGGTGTGGGCGCACCTGGACGTGTATGCCTGGAACGATGGCGAACGCCCGGGCCGCCCGGCCGGTGGCGAGGCGCTGGCGTTGCGGTCGGCGTGGACGATGTTGAAGGGGCGCTACGCCTGATCGGCCGAATGTTGTCGAAAATGTGAATATCGGCGTGGCGGGGGTTCTGCGACCATGGGCCCCACCCACCCCGCTCACGTTCGAGAAGGCAGGTAACGGCCCATGTCGCTCTTTCGCTACACCCGCGCCGGCCGCGAGCCGGATGCCCCGCGCCCGCCCCATTCGCCGCTGCTGTGGATCGCGCTGATCGCGCTGATCGCCGGTGTGGTGGTACTGGCCTTCGCCTGGCTGGCCGGCTGGCTGGGCCGCGACCGCGTTACCGCGCAGACCTTCACCGACACCATTGAAGCCACCGGCGCCAACCACCCCGGCTTCCGCCGCGCGCACAGCAAGGGCGTGTGCGTCAGCGGCACCTTCCAGGGCTCGCCGGACGGCGCCGCGCTGAGTTCGGCGCGGGTGTTCCGCCAGCAGCAGGTGCCGGTGCTGGGCCGGCTGTCGATCGGCGGCGGTGACCCGCATGGTGCCGACGCCAGCGCGCGGGTCCGCAGCATGGCGCTGCAGCTGGTGACCGACGACGGCCAGGAATGGCGCATGGCGATGAACAGCTTCCCGTTCTTCGCCGTGCCCACCACCGAGGCGTTCCTGGAACAGACCCGCGCCGGCATTCCCGACCCGGCCACCGGCAAGCCGGACCCGGCGAAGATGGCGGCCATCGCCGCGAAGTACCCGTCCGCGCGTGCGTTCGGCGAATGGGCCAAGAGCGCGCCGTGGTCGACCAGCTGGGCCAATACCGACTACAACGGGGTGAACAGCTTCCGCTTCACCGCCGCCGATGGCAACGAACACGCAGTGCGCTGGAGCATGCGCCCGCAGGCCGCATTCGAAGCAATGAGTCCCGAACAGCGCGCGCAGGCCGGGCTGGATTACCTGGCCGACGAATTCGCGCAGCGGCTGGCGCAGGGGCCGGTGCGCTGGGACATGTGGGTGACGCTGGCCGGCGATGGCGATGACATCAACGACCCCTCCATTGCCTGGCCCGACGACCGGCGCCGGGTAAAGGCCGGCACGCTCAGCCTCACCGCGATGCAGCCGCAGGCCGGCGGCGCCTGCAACAACGTGAACTTCGATCCGCTGATCCTGCCCAGTGGCATCGCCGGTACCGATGACCCGATCCTGGCGGCACGCTCGGCGGTGTATTCCGAATCGTTCAACCGCCGCGAGCGGGAGCTTGCCGGCGGCAAGGCGGCGCGCGACCAGGAGAAGGCGCAATGAACCGCGATGCCGGCCACTTCAATCTCACCGCGCGCGTCCTGCACTGGCTGATGGCGGTGCTGATCCTGACCATGCTGTTCGTGGGCGTGACCATGGTGGCGTCGCTGCACTGGCGGCCGATGCTGGTGGACCTGCACCGGCCGCTGGGGATTGCGATCCTGCTGCTGGCGGTGGTGCGGCTGGTGAACCGGCTGCGGCACCGGCCGCCGCCGCTGCCGGCCGACCTGCCGGCGTGGCAGGTGTTCGCGGCGCATGCGTCGCATTGGGTGCTGTACGGGTTGATGCTGGCGATGCCGCTGGTGGGCTGGGCGATGCTGTCGGCCGGTGGTTACCCGATCCAGATGTGGAAGGGCGTGCTGCTGCCGCCGATCCTGCCGCATGACGTGGCGTTGTATGCCGCGCTGCGCGGCGCGCACAGCGTGCTTGCGTATGCGTTGTTCGCCACGGTGGTGGTGCACCTGAGTGCGGCGCTGTTCCACCTGTGGGTGCGGCGCGATGGGGTGTTCCAGGCGATGGCGAAGGGGCCGAGAGACCATTGACAAGGGCACACGACCAACGGTCGTGTGCTACCGGATGGTTGTCGCCACCGTTGGTGGCTACAACCATCCTTTCTGCCGGGCCAGGCGATAGGCCTCGATGCGGTTGGCGACGCCGAGCTTGCCGATGCACTCGGAGAGGTAATTGCGCACGGTGCCGTGCGACAGGCCCAGCTGGGTGGCGATCTCGCTGGCCGAGCGACCGTCGCCGGACAGGCGCAGCACCTGGCGCTCGCGGTCGTTCAGCGGGTCGGCCTGCGACCATGCATCCAGCGCCAGCTGTGGGTCGATGGCGCGGCCACCGTGCTGCACCTGGCGCAGTGCGTCGGCCAGCTTTTCGGCCGGTGCGTCCTTGAGCAGGTAGCCGCACACGCCGGCATCCAGCGCGCGGCGCAGGAAGCCCGAGCGCGCGAAGGTGGTCACGATCACCACCTTGATCGGCAACCCCTGCCGCGCGATCCGCTGCGCCAGCTCCAGGCCTGACAATCCCGGCATTTCGATGTCGGTGACCAGGATGTCCGGCTGCAGCTGCTGCAGCATGCGCCACGCCGCCTCGCCGTCGGCGGCCGCACCCAGCACCTCGATGTCCGGCTCCAGCCCGAGCAGCGCCGACAACGCGCCGCGCACCATGGCCTGGTCTTCGGCCAGCACGATACGGATCATGGCGTCGCCTCGCCGAGTGCCTGCGCGGGCAGACCGGCAACGGCTGCCACGGTCGTGGTCGGCGTGACGCTCGCCTCAGGCGCTTTCGTCGGGGCCAGCTCCTGCTGCACAGACGTGGACGTGGTCGCCGCAGGCAGCGGCACCTGCACGGCCACCGTGGTGCCCTCCCCGCGCGTGGACTGCAGCCGCAGCGTGCCGCGCAGCGCCGCCACGCGTTCGCGCATGCCGGCCAGCCCGTTGCCGTCCACCTGCACGCCGCCCCGGCCGTCATCGCGGACCTGCAGCGACAGCGTGCGCCCTTCCTGCGCGAACGAGACCCAAGCCTGCCGCGCATCGGCATGCCGCGCGATGTTGGTGACCGCCTCGCGCAGCACCAGCGCCAGCCCTCGTTCCACCTCCACCGGCATCGGTGGCGGCGCACTGTAGTGCAGGTGCACGTGCTGGCACTCCAGCAGCAACCGTGCGGCCGCCAGTTCGGCGGCCAGGTCGCTGGCACGGATGCCGGTGACCGCGCTGCGCACTTCGGCCAGCGCCTGCCGGGCCACGGCCTCGGCTTCGGTGATTTCCAGCCGGGCGCGCTCGGGGTCGCGGTCGAACAGCTTGCGCGACAGCTCCAGCTTCAGGGTGATCATCGACAGGGTGTGGCCGAGCAGGTCATGCAGGTCGCGGCCGATGCGCTCACGCTCGGCGGTCGCGGCCAGCCGGCGCACTTCGTCCTGCGACAGCTGCAGGGCCGCATCGCGGTCCTTGTTGGTACTTTCCACATTGATGATGACGCCGATGATGAACGCCATCGACGGAATCCACACCACCAGCTGCCAGTGATAGCCCACCCACAGCGCGATGGCCACGAACGCCGCGTTCAGCGCGGCCAGCTGCGCCAGGTAGCGCCACGCGCTGCCGGTACGGCACACCCGTAGCGTGACGCAGCCGAAGATGAAGTAGCTGATGCCCGACGGGTACCACGGCAGCAGCGCAAGGCCCATGGCCACCATCGCCATCGCGTAGCGCGGCGCATGCCGGCGCGGCGACAGCAGCTGGCGGGCGTACAGGGCCAGGAATACCGGGTAGGTCAGCAGGGTGAGCCACAGCCAGAGCAGGGTGAAGCCACCGCCGAACATCGGGGTGAGGAAGACCCAGCCGGTCCACAACAGGTGCACCGCGTCGGACCAGGCGGGCTTTCCCCGCCGCAGGTTGTCGGCCACGGCCGAATCCGGCGCGGGGCGAAGCAGGGAGGCAAGCCAGCGGGGCAACATGGTGGGTTCCCGGTCGGACGAGGGTCGAGGCGCGATCATGGCAGCTTCCAGTGGGGTAGAGCCACGCCCTGCGTGGCTGCGCGGTGCCTGGATCACGCTTGGCCTGGGGACCGCGCAGCCACGCAGGGCGTGGCTCTACGATCCCTTGGCGGGGCTGGCTTGGGCAGTGGACTGAATCACCTGGTTCGGATGACAGCTGTCACTGCCGCTGACCCCGCCGCGCAGGCATGCTTTGCCCCACCCGGCACCCCGCCGGTTTGCCCGCAACCATGGTTGCGGTCACACTCGGCCCGATTCCACGTCCAGACTCACGATGAACGCATCCGCTGAACTGCTCAAGGAACTCCGCATCGACCGCAGGAAGGGATCGGCCCCGCCGCCTTCGTCGCCACGCCGTGGCCTGTGGATCGTGCTGGCCATCGTGGCCCTGCTGCTTCTGGGCGCTGTCGCCTGGTTCGTGTTCGGTCGCGAACGGCCCATCGAGGTGACCACCGCGCCGGTGGTGGCGATCCAGCAGGGCACCGCCAGCAGCTCGGTGCTCGACGCCAGCGGCTACGTGGTGGCCCGGCGCATGGCCACCGTGTCGGCCAAGATCACCGGCAAGGTACGCGAGGTGATGATCGAAGAAGGCATGCGGGTGGAAGAAGGCCAGGTCATGGCGACCCTTGACCCGATCGATGCCAACGCCCAGCGCAGCCTGTCGGCGTCGCAGCTGGAAGCCGCGCGCAGCCAGCTGGCCGGCCTGCAGGCCCAGGTGGCCCAGGCCGATGCCGAAGCCGGGCGCCTGCAGAAACTGGTGGACCAGCAGCTGGTCTCGCGCTCGCAGTTCGACCTGGCCATGGCCCAGCGCGACAGCCTGCGCGCACAGCTGCGCACCGCCCAGCGCAATACCAAGGTCGCCAGCGACTCGCTGGCGATTGCCGACCTGGGCGTGGACAACAACGTGGTACGCGCGCCGTTCTCCGGCGTGGTCACCGCCAAGGCGGCACAGCCGGGCGAGATCGTGTCGCCGCTGTCGGCCGGCGGCGGCTTCACCCGCACCGGTATCGGCACCATCGTCGACATGGACTCGCTGGAGATCGAAGTGGAAGTCGGCGAAGCCTTCATTGGCCGCGTGCAGCCGAAGATGCCGGTGGAAGCCACGCTCAATGCGTACCCGGAGTGGAAGATCCCGGCCGAGGTGATCGCGATCGTTCCCACCGCCGACCGCGGCAAGGCCACGGTCAAGGTGCGCGTGGCACTGAAGGTGAAAGACCCGCGCATCGTGCCGGAAATGGGCGTGCGGGTGAGCTTCCTGGAATCGGCCGCGCCGGCCCAGGCCGCCGCGCCGAAGGGCGTGCGCGTGCCGGCCTCGGCACTGGTCGAGCGCGAGCAGAAGACGGTGGCGTTCGTGGTGGGCGATGACCAGCGCGTGCAGCAGGTACCGGTCACGGTAGGCGTGGCGCTCAACAACGACCGCCAGGTCACCGCCGGCCTCAGCGCCGGCCAGCAGGTGGTAAGCAACCCGCCACCGGAACTGCGCGATGGCAGCGCGGTGGTGGAAAAGCAGTCGCAATAAGCAAGGCGGTAGCGCGACCCGGTCGCGAACCGAAGGTGTGCGATTCCCGTGCCGGCCCGGCGCGCATGCGCGCGGCTGCCTGCATGGTTTCTTCTTCCAACGATTCACGGAGAACCACCCATGTCCACCCTGGTTTCGCTCCGCAACATCACCAAGACCTACCAGCGCGGTCCCGAGAAGGTGCAGGTGCTGCACGGCATCGACCTGGACATCCAGAAGGGCGACTTCGTTGCGCTGATGGGCCCGTCCGGCTCGGGCAAGACCACCCTGCTCAACCTGATCGGCGGGTTGGACACCCCGACCGGTGGCGAGATCGAGATCGAGGGCGAGCGCATCGACCGCATGTCCGGCGGCCAGCTCTCCACCTGGCGCAGCCACCACGTGGGCTTCGTGTTCCAGTTCTACAACCTGATGCCGATGCTCACCGCGCAGAAGAACGTGGAACTGCCGCTGCTGCTCACCCACCTGGGCGCGGCCCAGCGCAAGCGCAATGCCGAGATCGCGTTGACCCTGGTCGGCCTGGCCGACCGCCGCAGCCACCGCCCCAATGAGCTGTCCGGCGGCCAGCAGCAGCGCGTGGCGATCGCCCGCGCCATCGTCTCCGACCCGACCTTCCTGATCTGCGACGAGCCCACCGGCGACCTCGACCGCGCTTCGGCCGAGGAGATCCTGTTGCTGCTGCAGCAGCTCAACCGCGAGCACGGCAAGACCATCATCATGGTCACCCACGACCCGAAGGCCGCCGAGTACGCCACCCATACGGTGCACCTGGACAAGGGCGAGCTGGCCGCCGCGCCTGCGGCCCACTGACGGAGGTCACTGCGATGAAGTATTTCTCGCTCATCTGGGCGCAGCTGTTCCGCAGCAAGACGCGGACCCTGCTGACCCTGCTTTCGGTGGTGGCCGCGTTCCTGCTGTTCGGCATGCTCGACTCGGTGCGCGTGGCCTTCAGTTCCGGCGGCAGCGTGGAAGGCGCCAACCGCCTGATCGTCGCCTCGCGCCTGTCCATCACCCAGTCCCTGCCGATCCGCCTGGAACCGCAGGTGCGGCAGGTTCCCGGGGTCAAGGACGTCACCTCGGGCATGTGGTTCGGCGGCATCTACCAGGACCCGAAGAATTTCTTCGCCAACTTCTCGGTGGCGCCGAACTACTTCGAGGTCTACCGCGAACTGCAGCTGCCGCCCGAGCAGCTCAAGGCGTTCCAGGACACCCGCACCGGCGCGGTGGTCGGCGAGACCCTGGCAAAGGAGTTCGGCTGGAAGATCGGCGACACCATCCCGCTGCAGGCCACCATCTTCCCGCGCGGCGGCAGCAACGACTGGCCGTTGCAGCTGGTGGGCATCTTCCGCTCCAAGGACCGCACGCTGGCCGCCAATGAAGAACGGCAGCTGATGATGAACTGGAAGTACTTCGACGAGTCCAACGACTACATCAAGAACCAGGTGAGCTGGTTCACCGTCACCCTGGACAACCCGGACCATGCCTCGCGCGTGGCCCAGGCCATCGATGCGATCTCGGCCAACTCCGACCATGAAACCAAGACCCAGACCGAATCGGCGTTCCAGCAGGCCTTCGTCAAGCAGTTCGCCGACATCGGGCTGATCGTCACCTCGATCATGGGCGCGGTGTTCTTCACCCTGCTGCTGCTGACCGGCAACACCATGGCCCAGGCGGTACGCGAGCGCGTTCCGGAACTGGCCACGCTGAAGACGCTGGGCTTCAAGGACAGCACGGTGCTGGTGCTGGTGATGATCGAGGCGGTGCTGCTGATCGGGCTGGGCGGCGCGATCGGCATGGGCCTGGCCGCCAGCATCCTGCCGGTGCTGTCGCCGAAGACGCAGGGGCTGCTGCCGCCGCATGTACCGACCCCGACCTGGGCGATGGGCGTGGCACTGATCCTGCTGATCGGGGTGGTGGTGGGCCTGCTGCCGGCGCTGCGCGCCAAGCGGTTGAAGATCGTCGATGCCCTTGCGGGCCGCTGAGGAGAACCGACATGAAGAAGCAATGGGTGGGAAATCTGCTGTCGGTGCTGCTGCTGGCGGTCGCGCTGGCGGTGTGGATCGCGCTGCCGTGGCAGGGCGTGCTGGCGGTGGTGGTGGGCGTGGTGCTGTGGCTGCTGTTCACCCGCAGCGGGCGGCTGGCGCTGGCCGCCACCCGCATCGGCGTGGCCAGCCTGCCGCAGCGCTGGGGTGCGTCCTCGGTGGTGGTGGTGGGCATCGCCGGCGTGGTGGGCGTGCTGGTGGCGATGCTGGCCATGGGCCAGGGCTTCCAGGCCACGCTCAACAGCACCGGTGATGACACCACGGCCATCGTGCTGCGCGGCGGTTCGCAGGCCGAGACCAATTCGGTGATCACCCGCGACCAGGTGCCGCTGCTGTCCACGCTGCCGGGCGTGGCCCGCGACGCGCACGGCAAGCCGATGATTTCGCCGGAGCTGTCACAGGTGGTGAACCTGGTCTCCAAGGGCGACGGTACCGACGTCAACGCGCAGTTCCGGGGCGTGGGCGAGATGGCCTGGGCGGTGCACGACAGGGTGAAGATCACCGAAGGCCGCCGCTTCAATCCGGGCCTGCGCGAGATCGTGGTCGGCAAGGGCGCCCAGAGCCAGTTCCGCGGGCTGGAGGTGGGCAAGACGCTCACCCTGGGCAACCAGCAGTGGACCGTGGTGGGTGTGTTCAACTCCGGCGACGCGCATGATTCGGAGCTGTGGACCGACGCCGAGACCCTGGCTAACACCTACCAGCGCAGCGCCTGGCAGTCGATCAGCGTGCGCACCGAGGGCGAAGCCGGCTTCAAGCAGTTCAAAGCCGGCGTCGCCGCCGATCCGCGGCTGAAGCTGGACGTGGAAACCACCAAGGCCTACTACGCCAAGCAGGGCGGCGGGCTCAACACGCTGATCAAGGTGCTGGGCACGGTGATCGGCGCGATCATGGCGGTGGGCGCGGTGTTCGGTGCGCTCAACACCATGTACGCGGCGGTGGCCACCCGTGCACGCGAGATCGCCACCATGCGCGCGATCGGCTTCCGTGGCGTGCCGGTGGTCACCGCGATCATGCTGGAGACCATGCTGCTGGCATTGATCGGCGGCCTGCTCGGCGGCCTGGTGGCCTGGGCCATCTTCAATGGCTACAGCGTCTCCACCATCGGCAGCAACTTCAGCCAGGTGGTGTTCCAGTTCAAGGTGTCGCCCGAGCTGCTCTGGAGCGGGCTGAAGTGGGCGCTGGGGATCGGGCTGGTGGGCGGGTTGTTCCCCGCCCTGCGCGCAGCGCGCCTGCCGATCACCACTGCCCTGCGGGAGACCTGATGCAGGGCGATGTCATCACACCGGGGGCACGGTCACGGATTGGAGCAGGCACTGGATTTTCCCTGCCTCGCGACTACACAGGTAGGTTGCATCCCGATATCGCTGTGGCAGTGTCCCGACCACGTCCACGCCCGCCCAGACGGCGCGCTGCCTGAAGTAGGGATCGAATTCCCGGTCATTGGTCAGGCGACGCGGGCTGCCGTCCGGGCGCACGAAATCATCCGCTGATTCCTGGATGAGGTTACGGCCATCACTCGACTGCAGGTACACCCACTGTCGGGTGTCGTAATCGAAGAATGACTCGACCCACCCCAGGAAAAAGAGGATGTTGAGCCGTGAGATCAACGGTGACCCACCCTGCAGCTGCGACTCGAAGCGCAGGATGCGGCCATGCTCGGTGTCTGCCTTGAGGAAGTCGAAGCGCGGTGCGCGCGTCAGCATGCGGCGAACGGTTTCCCTCGCTTCCAGGTGGCGGGGGTAGAGGTCGCTGACGTGGTGCCCCCACAGCACCGTGTCGCGCTGGATCTGTTCCATGAAGACATGCGGCGATCCCGGCGGCTGCAGGTTCACCGTACCCCACTGGTCGACAAATCGGCCGCTGGACGACTGGTAGAGCTTCATCATCGCGTTGTACTGGGTACGAATCCAGGCCGGCGGTACGAAATGCGTGGCCACCAGCTCCCCGCCCACATTGGTTACGTTGAAGCCCTGGATATTGGTCTGGCTTGCGCTGTTGTAAACATAATGTTCGCCCACCCCCAGCGACCTCGCACGCTCGGACATCTCGTCGTTGGTACAGTAGTAGCAGGGCCGCGCGATGGGATCTTCCATCCGCTCCTGCGCCATGCCCTGCAGCGGCAGCGCCGCCAGCAGCAACCACGCCAAGTTCTTCATTTCGTGCTCCCTCAAGACCCGCACGCGCGGGCCAATCGAGTGGAGCAGCCCGCGCCAGGCAAAGACATCGGAACTGGGCGAAAGCGCGTGTGGGAATTGCATCATTCGGGATGATGCGTGGATGGTGGGATGCCGCGCAGCCACGCAGGGCGTGGCTCTACGTCCGGGGCGCGGCGCCAATCCAGGTCGGTCGCAAGCTGCGTAGAGCAGCCACGCAGGGCGTGGCGCTACGTCCGGAGCCAGCGCCAATGCGGGTCGTCGCAAGCTGCGTAGAGCCACGCCCTGCGTGGCTGCGGGATGTCAGACCCGCCCAGGTCCCCGCGAGCGCCACAGGCTGTCGCCGATGAACAGCAGCAGGCCGGTCCAGATGGCGGCGAAGCCCAGCGCTTTGGCGCTGTCGAACGGCTCGCGGAAGAAGAACACGCCCAGCAGCAGGCCCAGGCTGGGGGCGATGTACTGCAGGATGCCCACCAGCGACAGCGGGATGCGCTTCACGCCATAGACAAAGCCGATCAATGGCAGGGCGGTTACCGCGCCGCCCAGGATCAGCAGCAGGTCGTTGCGCCAGCCCCAGCCGCCGAAGAAGCCGCCGCCGTGGCCGGCCTCGCTCCACAGCGCGAATCCGATCGCGGGCAGGAACAGGTACAGGCTCTCGATGCCCAGCCCGGCCACCGGGTCCACCGAGATCATCTTGCGCAGCAGGCCGTACAGCCCGAACGAGCAGGCCAGCCCCAGCGCGATCCACGGCGGGGTGCCGGCGTCGATGGTGAGCCACGCCACGCCCAGCGCCGCGCAGGCCACCGCCAGCCACTGCAGGCCGCGCAGGCGCTCCTTGAGCACCACCACGCCCAGCACTACGCTGACCAGCGGGTTGATGAAGTAGCCCAGGCTGGTTTCGATCACGTGCCCGGCGTTGATCGCCCAGATGTACAGGCCCCAGTTGAAGGCGATGGCCATGCTGCTCAGGGCCAGGGTGGGCAGCGCGCGCGGCTGCGCGGCGATCTGCTTCCACCAGCCGGTGCCATGGCTGAGCAGCAGCCAGGCCACCACCAGCACGGTGCTCCAGATGATGCGGTGGGCGATGATCTGCTGCGACGGGACCGCCTTGAGCAGGTGCCAGTACACCGGCACCAGCCCCCACAGGGTGAAGGTGAACGCGGTGATGGCCAGGCCACGGCGCTGTTCCTGCAGCGGGGTGCGTTCGGGCGTGCTCACTTGGCGCGGGTCCGGGCCAGGGTGAGCACCAGCACGCCGGCGAGGATCACGCCCATGGCCAGCAGGTCGCGCGGGCCGAAGTGCTCATGCCCGATCAGCGCACCCAGCAGCACCGCGATCACCGGATTGACGTAGGCGTAGCTGGCGGCCAGCGCCGGGCGCACGTTCTGCAGCAGCCACACGTAGGCGGTGAAGGCCACGATCGAGCCGAACACGCACAGGTAGGCCACCGCCAGCAGGCCATCCATGCTGGGCCAGCTGGTCGGCCGCTCGCCGGTGGCAAGGCCGAGTGCGACCAGCATCACCCCGCCGCACAGCATCTGCCCGGCGGCGGTCATGAACGGGCTGGGCAGGTCCAGGCCGCGTGCCCAGATCGAGCCGAAGGCCCAGCCGATCGGCGCGATCAGCAGCAGTATCAGGCCCTGCGGAGACGCGGTCAGGCTGCTGCCGGCGTTGAGCCAGACCACGCCCAGCAAGCCGATGGCAATGCCCAGCCATTCACCGCGGGTGGCGTGCTGGCCGCGCATGGCGCCGAACAGGGCCATCCACAGCGGCACCGAGGCCACCGCCGTGGCCGCCAGGCCGGAGGACACAGTGCGCTCGGCCAGCACCACCATGCCGTTGCCCAGCACCAGCATGGTCAGGCCCATGATGCCCAGGTTGCGCCACTGGCGGCCGGTGGGCGCGGGCATGCCCCGCCAGCGCAGCACCGCGTACATCAGGCTGCCGGCCACGATGAACCGGGCCCCGGAGACGGTCGTCAACGGCAGCGCCCCGCCCTCCAGGGCGAAGCGGATACCCAGGTAGGTGGACCCCCACACCACGTACACCAGCAACAGGGCCAGGACGACCAGGCCGCTGCGGGGGGCGGCCTGCGGGGTTGCGGGGGTAGCGGCCATGCGGGACCAGCGGGCGGGGGGAGTGGCGATTCTAGGCCTTTGCGGCAGGCCCGGCATGCCCTGTGGTGGCACGCTGTCGTGCCCGGACTAGTTACATGGTGCAATGCCCACCGGTCATGCACGTGGGGTAAGGTAAAAGTCGCAGAACCACCGCTCCACCGTGAGGACCGTTTTCCAGCATGAGCACTTCCCCCACCCTTTCCGCGCCCGCCTCTGACAAGGCCGCGCTCAAACGCTCGATCTCCAATACCCTCAAAGGGTCGGCGGGCAACCTGGTCGAGTGGTACGACGTCTACGTCTACTCGGTATTCGCGGTGTACTTCGAGTCGCAGTTCTTCTCGGCCGCCGACAAGAACTCCACCATCTACGTCTGGGCGATCTTCGCCGCCACCTTCCTGATGCGCCCGATCGGCGCCTGGTACTTCGGCCGCTTCGCCGACCGCTATGGCCGCCGCCTGGCACTGACCGTGTCGGTGTCGATGATGGCCGCCTGTTCGTTCCTGATCGCACTCACCCCCACGGCCAACACCATCGGCGGCTGGGCTGCGCTGATCCTGCTGTTCGCGCGCCTGCTGCAGGGCTTCGCCACCGGTGGCGAGTACGGCACCAGCGCAACGTACATGTCCGAAGCGGCCATTCCGGGTCGCCGCGGCTTCCTGTCCTCGTTCCACTACGTCACCCTGGTGGGTGGCCACGTGCTGGCGCAGCTGACCCTGTTCACCATGCTGCTGTTCTGGGACAAGCCGGAAATCTCGGCGTGGGGCTGGCGCATCGCGTTCGGCATCGGCGGCCTGGCCGCGATCGTGGTGTTCTGGCTGCGCCGCTCGATGGATGAATCGCTGGGCGAAGACTCCATCGAAGCCGCGCGCGAAGGCCGCGCCAAGGCGTCGGGCTCGATGTACGAGCTGTTCGTGAACCAGTGGCGCCCGCTGCTGCTGTGCTTCCTGATCACCGCCGGTGGCACCGTGGCCTTCTACACCTACTCGGTGAACGGTCCGAAGATGATCCAGAGCGCGTTCGCCGGCACCGACGTGATGACCGGTACGCTGATCAACCTGGGCGTGCTGACCTTCCTGATGGTGCTGCAGCCGATTGGTGGCTGGCTGTCGGACATCGTCGGCCGCAAGAGCCTCCTGGTGTTCTTCGGCGTGGGTGGCGTGCTGTACAGCTGGTATCTGGTCACCGAGCTGCCGAACCAGCACGATCCGCTGATCGCGTTCCTGACTCTGGCGCTGGGGTTTGTGATCCTTACCGGGTATACCTCGATCAACGCGGTGGTGAAGGCCGAACTGTTCCCCACCCATGTGCGGGCGCTGGGCGTGGGCTTCGGCTACGCACTAGCCAACTCGCTGTTCGGTGGTACCGCGCCGCTGCTGTACCAAGGCGCGCTGAAGACCGACCGCGTGGGCGACTTCGCCATCTATGTCACGGCGATCATCGCGGTGTCGCTGGTGGTGTATGTGTTCTTCCTGAAGAACCACGGCCCGAACTACCTGGATGGCACGCGGAAATAACCGGGCAGCGGCCAGCGGCCACGGCACGGAAAACGAAAACGCCGGGCATTGCCCGGCGTTTTTCGTTTGGGATCGTGGGGATCACGACCAACGGTCGTGATCTACCCGAGGACGTTCTGGTCGTGACCCACGCAGGGATCAGCGGCGGGACGCTTCGCTTTGTTCCCGTGCCTTGCGGAATTCCGAACCCTCTTCCCAATGCGGCCAGCGGCGGCTGTTGGCCAGTTCCGCGCCCAGGTCGTAGACCAGCAGGGTGTCGGCGGCATGGCCGGCCGGGTCCCAGCTCGGGGTCCAGGCGTCGCAGGCCTGGTGGTAGCAGTCGGCGAAGTACTTCTCGCGCAGCGCCTTGCCGGCTTCAACGCCACCGTCGAGCTTGTCCAGGCCCGGTCCGATGGTGATCGCCGGCACGCCCAGACGGGCGAAGGCGAAGTGGTCGGCGCGGTAGAAGAAGCCCGCTTCCAGGTTCGGGTCGGGGCTGTAGCTGCGCCCGCGCGCCTTGGCCACGCGCTCCAGGTCCCCTTCCAGCGAGACCCGGCCCTTGCCCCACGAGGCGATGTCGCGGGTGGCGCCGTCGGGGCTGAACATTTCAATGTTGATCACCGCAGCGGTCTTGTCCAGCGGCGCCAGCGGGTGTGCGGCGTAGTAACTGGCGCCCAGCAGGCCCTTTTCTTCGGCGGTGAGCGCCACGAAGTACAGGGTGCGCTGCGGCTGCGGGCCGGCGGCGAACACCCGGCCCAGTTCCAGCACGGTGGCCACGCCGGTGGCGTTGTCGATCGCACCACGGCGGATCCGGTCGCCCTTGGCATCGGGCTGGCCGATGCCGAACGCGTCCCAGTGCGCGGAGAAAATGACCGCTTCGTCGGCGTGCGCGCCACCGGGCAGCTTGGCCACCACGTTGCGGGTGACCACCTGCTCCCGCTTGAGCTTGAACTGCGCCGACAGCGTGGCGTCACCCAGCACCACCGGCTGGAACGCCGGGGTCATGGCCCTGCGCTTCTCGGCGTCGAAATCCAGCCCGGCGTCGCGGAACAGCTGCTCGGCCAGCGCGCGCTGCATCCAGCCGCGTACCGGCACGTGCTGGGCCAGCGCCTGGGCCTGCGGGCGCTCGATGTCGAACAGCGGCGAGGTGCCCGAGCTCTTCACCGTGGCCCAGCCATACGCGGCCGGGGCGGTTTCATGCACGATCAGCACGCCCTGCGCACCGCGCCGCGCGGCTTCCTCGAACTTGTAGGTCCAGCGGCCGTAGTAGGTCACCGCCTTGCCGTCGAAGGCACCCGGACGCTCGGCTTCGAAGTCGGCGTCGTTGATCAGCATCACCGCGATCTTGCCGTGCAGGTCGACGTCCTTGTAATCGTTCCACTGCCGTTCCGGGGCATCGATGCCATAGCCGACGAACACCAGCGGGGCGTTGCGGATGTCCACCGCCGCCTGCGGGCGCAGGCTCTGCAGGGTGACGTCCACGCCGTTTTCCAACGCACGGCTCCTGCCCTTCTGGCGCAGCTGCGCGTTAACCGGACCGTCCACCTGGGCACGCACCATCGGCACCGGCTGCACCCAGCTGCCATCCACGCCACCGGGCTGCAGGCCGGACTTGCGGAATTCCTCGATCAGGTATTGCACGGTGCGTTCTTCGCCGGGCGAAGCCGGCGCGCGGCCTTCGAACTCGTCCGAGGCCAGGATCCGCACGTGGCGCGACAACGCTTCCGGGTCGATGCCGCCGCCCGGCAGGTCATTGGCCGCGTGGGCCAGCCCGCCCACGAACAGACAGGACGACAACAGCAGCATGCGCATCGGATTCACGGCAGACACCAGTTCAAAAAACGGAAGGCCGAAGTGTAACGTGACACTTCAGTTACCGTGCACGCCGCCTGCACACCACGTGGACGCGGTCAGCGCCGGTCGCGGTCCAGCCAGCACGCCAGGCCCTGCGCATTGAGTTCGATGTCCATCGCCAGCACCTGCGCCACCGCAGTGTCGTCGAGGGGGCAGCCATGCGCCTGCGCGCGTTCCTGGTACAGCGCGGTGAGTGCGGCCACCAGGCAGCGGTGGCGGTCGGGACGTTCGTCGCACTGGCGCCCGATCTCCACCATCGCGTCGATCTGCTCGATCAGGTCGGCGGCCAATGCGGGAATGTTCTCCACCCGCCCGTAATGGGTGAGGTATACCGCCTGCGGCTGCAGCGCGACCAGCCGCGCGATGGAGTGCTTGAGCGGTTCCGGGTCGAACTGCACCGGCGACGAGGTGGGAATGATGAAGGCGCCGCGTGCACTGTCGAGTTCGCGGTAGGACAGGCCGAAGGTGTCACCGGTGAACAGGCTGCGGCTGCGCTCGTCCCACACGCACAGGTGATGGCGGGCATGGCCCGGGGTGTCCAGGCACAGCAGGATTCGCCCGGCCAGGTCGACGCGGTGGCCGTCTTCGGCAATGACGATGCGGGCGGGTGGCACCGGCAGGACCGGGCCGTAACTGCGCGCGATTTCTTCGGCGCCATACACCTCGGTGGCACCGGCAAGCAGCCGGGTCGGGTCGACCATGTGCGGGGCGCCGCGCGGGTGCACCACCAGGGTAGCGTTGGGCAGCTGCTGCATCAGCAGGCCGGCACCGCCGGCGTGATCCAGGTGGACATGGGTAAGCACCAGCCAATCGACCTGCTCCGGCGTGCACCCGGCACGTTCGAGCGCGGCCAGCATGGCCGGCACGGCCAGGCCGGTGCCGCAATCGATGAACGCTGCCCGGCCATTCTCGACGATCAGGTAGGCGGCGTCGAAATCGTTGCGCTGGAACGCGGTGTCGATGGTGTAGATGCTGGGGTCGGAGGACATCGGCTCATCCCTGGCAGCAGGCGGTATACGCCTGATTCTAGGCCGTGTCGCCGGCCGACTTCGATGCGGCTTTGGTCGCACGCGCGGCCAGCCATCCCCCGCGTAGCAGTACTGCGGCCACCATCACCGCCAGGAACGCGCCGTAGGCATACAGCACCGCCAGTACCTGTCGCCAGATCGGGCCGGCGTCGCTCTGCACCACGCCGATGTGGTGGCCCCACAACATGGCGAGGATGCTCAGCACGAAGGCGAGCAGCAACGCGGTGCCGTCGAACAGGCGCCGCGCGGTGTGGCGCGGCTGGCGCGGGAACAGCCAGTACACGGTGCCCAGCAGGATGAACCAGGGCAGGAACAGCAACAACGACAACCAGGCCATCGTGGTTTCCTCCGTTTACGTGTCCACCGACCAACGGTCGGTGGCTACCGTGCCGTTCCGACCGCGTTGGATGTATCGCACACCATGGATCCGCCAGCCCCGGTAGGTACCGACCGTTGGTCGGTACGCCGTAACCTCACGCCTGCTCGCGCAGTTCCTGCAATGCCGCCAACACCACGTCAACTTCCGCTTCGAGCTTGAACAGCTCGCTCTGCAGGCCATCGCCGTGCTCGGTCTGCTTGAGCACGCCGATCAATTGGCCCGCATCGCGTGGCGAATCGAAGCCTTCGCTCTGGATCAGCAAGGTGCCGTCGCCGGCCTGCAGCTTGAAGTAGAAACGGCCATCCTTTTCGCGGTACTGCTTGAACAGCGGCGGCGCAGCGCGGGCCACGCCACCGTCCTCGGCGGCGATGTCGCCGGCGCTGGACAGGTCGCGCAGGCCCACCGCATGGCGCAGCTCCTTCAGCAGCGGCACGGCGTACTGCTCGCGCAGCTGCTGGCCGCGACGGCGCAGCAGTGCCTCGATCTTTTCCGGCTCGGCCATCAGCGCGTCATAGCGCTCGCGCAGCGGGGTCAGCTCGGCGTCGATGCGCTCGAACAGCTGCTGCTTCGCATCGCCCCAGCTGATGCCGTCGGCGAAGGCCTGCGCGAACGCGGCGGTCTGTTCCGGGCTGGCGAAGGCCTGGAACATCTGGAACAGCGCCGAGCCTTCGGTGCTCTTCGGCTCGCCCGGCGCGCGCGAATCGGTGAGGATGGAGAACACCAGCTTCTTCAGCTCCGCGCGCGGGGCGAACAGCGGAATGGTGTTGTGGTAGCTCTTGCTCATCTTGCGGCCGTCCAGCCCGGCCAGGGTGGCGACCTGCTCGTCGATCACCACCTCCGGCAACGGGAAGTACTCCTTGCCGTAGACGTGGTTGAAGCGCTGGGCGAAATCGCGCGCCATCTCGATGTGCTGGATCTGGTCGCGACCCACCGGCACCTGGTTGGCCTTGAAGATCAGGATGTCGGCGGCCATCAGCACCGGGTACATGAACAGCCCGGCGCTGATCCCGGCATCTTCGTCGAGCTGTTCTTCGCGGTTCTTGTCCACCGCCGCCTTGTAGGCATGGGCGCGGTTGAGGATGCCCTTGCTGGCGATGGCGGTCAGGAACCACATCAGTTCGGTGGTTTCGGGAATGTCGCTCTGCCGGTAGAACCAGACCTTGTCCGGGTCCAGCCCGCACGCTAGCCAGCTGGCGGCGATCTCCAGGGTCGAGCGCTGGGTCCGCTCCGGCTCCTGCGCCTTGATCAGGCTGTGCAGGTCGGCCAGGAAGAAGAAGCTCTCGATGCCTGACGCAGCGCTGGCAGCGATGGCCGGACGGATGGCGCCGACATAGTTGCCCAGGTGGGGCGTGCCGGAGGGGGTGATGCCGGTAAGAACGCGGGTGGTCATGTGGGAATCATTACGGACAGTTGAACACCCCCAGTTTACCTGCCCGCGCGCAACCCCGTTGCCCGGCCCGGCGCGTTGAATGCACTACCCAACCGCGAAGGCCCCTGCCATGAAACGCCTGACCCTGCCCCTGCTTGCCGTGCTGGCCCTGTGTGGCTTCAAGCCCGTCGTACCGCCCCGCGCCGATGTCGGCCCGGTCACCCTGGTCCTGGTCGATCGCGACCAGCGCCGGGAACTGCCCGCCTGGCCGCACCGTGGCCAGCGCTGGGTGGCCGGCAGCCAGGGCACCCCGTATGCGGTGCGTCTGCGCAACAACAGTCCCGAGCGGGTGCTGGTGGTCCTGTCGGTGGACGGCCTGAACGCGATCAGCGGCGAGGTCGCCTCGCCGGACCAGACCGGCTACGTGCTGGACCCGTGGCAGAGCGCGGACATCACCGGGTGGCGCAAGTCGCGGCACGAGGTGGCGCAGTTCGTGTTCACCGACCCAGGCAACAGCTACGCCGACCGCACCGGGCGCCCGGACAATATCGGCGTGGTCGGCATCGCCGTGTTCAACGAGGCGCGGCGCTGGGTGCCGCCGACCCCGCGTGCGCCGGCCGTGGCACGCGAAAAGAGCCGCGTGCAGGGCCAGGC